>NZ_JBOFOO010000026.1:0-1452 GCF_051659485.1 Craterilacuibacter sp.
GAATCCGCCGTTTTCGCAAACTCTTACGTACAGGCCACACCCCGTGAATACTCTTCAGGCAATCATTGGCATGCTGTTCCTGATCGGCGTTGCCTACGCGGCCTCTACCAACCGCAAGGCAATCAACTGGCGCACCGTAGGCGCAGGCTTGCTGATCCAAAGCGTGCTGTTCATCCTTATTACTTATGTACCGGCGGTTAATAACATCTTCAACGCAGTCGGCATCGGCTTTGCCAAAGTACTGTCGTTTGCCAGCGAAGGCGCTACTTTCGTGTTTGGCGATCTGGCCCGTCCGGCCAAGATGGGTTTTCTCTTTGCCTTTGTGGTACTGCCGGTCATCATTTTCTTCTCGGCACTAACGGCCCTGCTCTATCACCTGGGTATTTTGCAGCGTGTGGTGGCCGGCCTTGCCTGGTTCATGAAGCGCACCATGCGGCTGTCCGGGCCGGAAAGCCTGACTGTTGCCGGCAATATCTTTCTGGGCCAGACCGAAGCGCCTTTGCTGATCCGCCCTTACATCAAGCACATGACCAAATCGGAACTGGCTTGCGTGATGGTGGCCGGCATGTCGACGCTGGCAGGCGGGGTACTGGCCGCTTATGTCAGCTTTCTGGGTGGGGACAACCCGGCCGAGCAGGCCCGCTTCGCCACCTTGCTGTTGACCGCCTCGTTCATGAATGCACCGGCAGCAGTGGTCTTCGCCAAGATCATGTTCCCGGAAACCGAATACGATCACGAATCCGGTGACAAGCGCGAAGTCGAGGAAGCGGAAGATGGTACCTTTATCAGTGCCATCGTCGGCGGTGCGCTGGACGGCACCAAAATGGCCTCGGCGATCGCGACCATCCTGATCGCCATTGTGTCGCTGATCGCGCTGTTCAACTACATCGTGATGGACGGTATCGGTGCGGCACTGGGCGTCAATGAGCTGATCAAGTCTTCGACCGGCGGCATCTTTGACGGTCTGACCCTGCAATACCTGTTCGGCCAGGTGTTCCGCGTATTTGCCTTTATGATGGGTATCAGCTGGGCCGAAAGCCTGCAGGTCGGCTCATTGATCGGCCAGAAAATCGTACTGAACGAATTCATCGCCTATCTGGATCTGGCCAAGCTGAAGGAAGCCGGCACCCTGTCGCCACAGGCCATCCTGATCTCGACCTTTGCACTGTCCAGCTTCTCCAACTTCGGTTCTATCGGCATCAGCGTAGCCGGTATCGGCGCACTGGCACCGACCAAGCAGAAGGTGCTGGCACAAATCGGCCTGCGCGCACTGCTGGCTGCGGTCATGGCCGGCTTCATGACCGCCACCATCGCCGGTTTGTGGATGTCGGTTTTCTGACAAAAACCGGGCCCGCATGCAAACGCGGGCTGACAAGACAAGCGGGAAGCGGCTACCATGCCCTTCCCGCTTTTTTACGTCCGGACCCTTCGTGCAGGCTTCCTTTTCATTTT
>NZ_JBOFOO010000027.1:0-1584 GCF_051659485.1 Craterilacuibacter sp.
GGTGTCGTTGATAGGCGCCAGCGGCTCGGGCAAAAGCACCTTGCTGCGCTGCATGAACCTGCTGGAAGTCCCGGACAGCGGCCGTATCGTGATCGCCGGCGAACAGGTGGCGTTCCGCCATGACCGCAAGGGGCAGACGATGGTCGCCGACCCGCGGCAGGTCGAGCGTATCCGCACCCGACTCGCCATGGTATTCCAGCAATTCAATCTCTGGCCGCATATGACTGTACTGGAAAACCTGATCGAGGTTCCGCTACGCGTTCTGGGGCAAACGCGCCCAGAAGCCATTGAACTGGCCGAAACCCTGCTGGCCAAGGTCGGCATCGCCGACAAGCGCCACAGTTATCCCGCTTTTCTGTCCGGCGGACAACAGCAGCGCGTCGCCATTGCACGCGCACTGGCAACCCGCCCGAGCGTCATGCTGTTCGATGAACCGACCTCGGCACTAGACCCCGAGCTTGCCGGTGAAGTCCTGAAGGTGATCCGCAATCTGGCGCAAGAAGGCTGCACCATGGTGCTCGTCACGCACGAAATGGCATTTGCGCGCGAAGTCTCCAGCAAGGTGCTGTTCCTGCATCAGGGGCGCATCGAAGAAGCGGGCAGCGCGCGGCAGGTATTCGAGTCGCCGAACAGTGAACGCTGCCGGCAGTTTGTCAGCGCCCAGTTCTGCCGTGCCTGATTGCGGCCAGTGGCGTACTTTTTCCCAGTAAGACATCCGGGCAGCAACGCGCCCTCATCAGGAGGTAATAAGAAGATGAAATCCAGAATGCTAAAACTGTGCTGTTCGCTTTCCCTCGGTCTGCTCGTCCATGGCAGCGCCATGGCAGCTACACCGCTCAAGATCGGCCTGGCAGCCGAGCCCTACCCGCCGTTCTCGACCAAGAACAGCAGCGGGCAGTGGAGCGGCTTCGAGGTCGATGTACTCAAGCAGCTGTGCCAGGAAATGAAGACACAATGCCAGATTACCGAGGTGGCGTGGGACGGCCTCATTCCCTCTTTGCAAAGCAAGAAAATCGACGTGATTTTCAACTCGATGTCGATCACGCCGGAACGGCAGAAAGTCATCAGCTTCAGCAAGCCTTACTACTACACCGACTCGATGTTCGTCGGCCGCAAGGACAGCAAGCTCGACCTGAGCCCAGCCGGCATGCGCGGCAAAACGCTAGGCGTACAGTCATCCACCGTCAACGCCAACTATGCGATGAAGCGCTACGGCCAGAGCGCCAACATCAAGTACTACAACACCCAGGACGAGCTGAACGCCGATATGGCCGCCGGGCGCATCGACGCCATGCTGCTTGACGCGCTGGCGGCCAGCGATTTTCTCGCCAGCAAAGCCGCCAGCAAACTCGAGTCCAAAGGGCTGGCCGCGCGCGACCCGATGTTCGGCCCCGGCGTTGGCGCGGGTCTGCGCAAGCAGGACACCGCGCTCAAGCAGCAGTTCGACGCGGCCATCGACAAGCTGATCAAGAGCGGCAACTACGACACCATCCAGAAGAAATACTTCAAGGTTAGCGTCACGCCCAAATAAGCCTTGCGCGCGCGGCCCGTGCCGCGCGCTCCCATCCCGGCATCACCACACTT
>NZ_JBOFOO010000028.1:0-2323 GCF_051659485.1 Craterilacuibacter sp.
GGGGTAATGGACAGGCGGTTACCGCGCTTGAGCACGGCCATGTCCGCCAAACCGGGGAGGGTACGCAGGGCGGCAGGGCTGAACAATGGCGTTTTAGCGACGAAGCGCACATCGACACAGACCCAGCGCGGCGCATCAGGCGTGGACTTCGGATCGTAATACCGGCTTTGCGGATCAAACTGCAAACTGTCGGCATGCGCGGCACATGCCACTTCGGCGATGCCGGCAATGCCCGGCGCCGGGCAGCTCGAATGCCAGAACAGCACCCTGTCCCCCGGCTGCATGCTGTCGCGCATGAAGTTGCGCGCCTGATAATTGCGCACGCCGCTCCATTCGAAGGCGCGTGCAGGCTCGCGCGCCAGATCGTCTATAGACGTATCGGCGGGCTCCGACTTCATCAACCAGTAACGGCGTTCCAAGTGCAAGCTCCATAAAAAATGCCGGCGATATGCCGGCATTGTGCGGATGCGGATGGATTCAGGCAAGACGGAATGCCCTTAGTCGAAGATACCGTGCAGGACATCGGCGATAATGGCCGTCCCTATCGCCACCAGCACCAGATCGCGTCCGGCCACCTGCCATTCATAGCCCGGATGGCGCGGCAATTCGTTCAGCAATGGCAGCGGCACCGCGCGCTTGGCAATGCCCGGCGGCAGCGGTTTGCCGCGGGCCAGATTCTTGCGTATGCCCGGCGGCAAGGACGCATAGCCGCCGATATCGATATGGCGCTCGCGAATAATGGCCTGCACCGCCGCCACACTAATCCCGGCGAGGATCAGGTCACGCGCGGCGTCATGGCCATCCACGGCGCGCTCGGCACCGCCTTTTTTACCCGACTGCGGATGCTTCTGCTGCTTGCCCTCATGCGCATGCGGATTGCCCTTGCCTTCGGGAGGGGCTGCCGACACCGGCGCACCGGCCAGCATCAACGACAACAAGGCACACAGGGTGGAGCGAATCAGCACAGACATCATATTTCCTTCATGCAGCGTAGTCATCAGGATAAATCGTCAGCCCAAGCGCCGCCAGCCATGGGGCGTCAGCCGGTACAGACCGGCCTCGGTCAATAGTGCATCCAGCCGCACATCCCAGCTCTCGCGCGGCACCGCTGCTACGCGCTGGCATTCGTAAGCCACGCCAACCAGCAGAGGGCCGCCGCTACGGCGCCGGCGGTAAGCCAGTGTCGCATCGTAAAAACCGCCGCCCTGCCCCATGCGGTAGCCCTCGTCATCGATGCCCAGTAGCGGCACGAACACGATATCCAGGTTTTCGGCACGTGCCAGCAGCCCGTCGTATTCGGTGATGCCGTAGCGCGGATGGGAAAACCAGCGGTCAGCCGCGCCAATGCGGGAAAACCACAAGCGACGGGCACGATGGGGAATGCGGGGTAAAAACAGGGTAGCGCCACGAAACAGGGCGGCACTCATCAGCGGTTCGAGATCGAGCTCGGAGCCGGCAGCCAGATAGCCGCCTATGCGCTTGCCGCGCCCCAATAGGCGTGCCGCATGGCGTACCAGTGCCTGGGCCGCTGCGCGGCGTGCATCACGCGACTTGGCCATGCGCCGACGGCGAAGTTCGCGCCGCAGCGCTTGCTTGTGACTGACAACAGAGGGATTCATCTTGGAAGAGGAACCCCCCGCGAGTGGCGATCCGGCAAAATCCGCTTGAACCCTGAACAAAGGGGGTCACGGGTCTTGTGTTTCGGGCGCTTCCAATAAGCCGGAGCGACACACCCACACATGTTAAAACCTGCAACCAAAGCGAACACATTGGTTCAAGGAAATTTATGAGCCTTCTCGCACACCGCAGGGGGATTTAAACCTTGCAGTGACCGGCCTGACTAAACGGGCCGGCTCTGATCAAGCGCCGTATCGGCTGCCTCGATCATTGAACGTATCTTACGTTGAAATTGCGCGATCTCCAAGCCTTCACCGACTTTTATCTTCAGCAGGTCGTGCGCGATATTGAGCGCGGCCATGATGGCGATCTTGTCGGTATCCATGATGCGGCCTGCACCCTGAATTGCATCGATCTTGCCGCTCAGCAAGCGCACTGCCTCTTGCAGCGTTTCCTGCTCTTCCGGAGGCGTCGCAATGGCAAACTGGCGTCCCAGAAGATTGACGTCTACCTGCACCAGATCACTCATTTTCAGGCTCTCCCGGCAAACGTGCGATCAGGGTCTCCACCCGCAAGCGCGTTTCTGCAACGCAGAACTTGAGTTCGGCATTTTCTTTCAGCACTTCGGCCAATACCGCAGCCATGCGCTCGTTCTGGCCATCCAGCTCGTGGATGCGTGCAATCAGCGCGGCAAACCGGCTTTCCA
>NZ_JBOFOO010000029.1:0-1606 GCF_051659485.1 Craterilacuibacter sp.
ACCCGGGGCAATCCGGACCGAGCGTCAAGATGCAATGTGGTCGCATGATCCGGAGGGCTTTGAAAAGAATAATCAGCTATTTATTGATCAGCAGATGCTGAAATTCCGTCTGGATGCTGCAGACTGCGCACGCTTGGCATTGTTCCTGGCCTCAGATGAGGCGCGTGGCTGTACCGGTCAGAACTTCGTCGTGGATGCAGGGCTCATGTTCCAATAATAAGCTGACCAGACCCGGTATCATGTAGTGGCCAGAATTTATATGTAAATTCTGGCCATTTTAATGCGGAAATTATTGGCATCATGGCATATCATCGCGCTATGATGTGCCCAAAATGCTAAGTACTATTTATTGAATTATCATTAAAAAATCATCCTTTATTATTGGAGTCATGCGCGATGGAGTTGACGAGTAAACCCAAGCCCCGCACACGCCGTAGCACTCAACGCGCAACCATGATGGATGTTGCATCCCTTGCCAATGTCTCACCCAGCACCGTCTCGCTGTACCTACGTAAATCTGAAGCCGTTTCTGGCAAGCTACGCGACAAAGTTCAGCAAGCAATAGATGCACTACACTATGTTCCAAATCGTATAGCCGGTAGCCTTGCGGCAGCCAAAAGCAATACTATTGCCGTTATCATTCCATCCATATCCAATAGTTTCTTTGCCCGCACTGTCGAGGCAATGCAATCTATCAGTGAAAAGGCCGGCTACAGCCTGCTCTTGGGTAACTCGGGATTTAATATCCAGCGCGAAGAAGAGTTGGTACGTACTTTTTTACAGTGGTCACCTGCCGGGGTAATTCTGACGGGGTGCGATCATACAGATAACACCATAGGGATGCTGGAGGCCGCAGATATCCCAGTGGGACAGATGTGGGATTTAGGCGAACCTAGCTTTGGACTACAGGTCGGCTTCGATAACCAATCAGTTGGCCGTATCGCTCTGCAGCACCTGCATCAAGGGGGTTGTAAACGCGTGATTTACATGGGTTCGCGTTTGAATATTGACCGCCGAGCCCGCTACCGCGCCGATGGCTATGCAAATGAAGTCATGCGCTTAGGCTTGCACACGCCCTGCATCCTAGACTTACCTAATAACGATCAAGTCGTCGCAGAAGCAGGTAAAGCTATTGCCACGGCACTAGCAAAAGACCCACTGATAGACGGCGTCATCTGCTCCAATGACTCTCTCGCGCTAGGCGTGTTGCTGGAGGCTCAACGCCGCAACATCAAGGTACCGGAACGCTTGTCGGTAATCGGTTTTGGTGATTTAGATTTTGCCGAATGCACTATCCCGCCATTAAGCACCATACGCCCTCATCGTAATACCATAGGCCGAGAATTGATGCAGGCTATCATTCAACGCTGCGAAGCCCCAATAAATACCGAATGGCCAGATTTAACAATGGACGTTGGGTTTGAACTTATTCCGCGTAGTACTACCCGTATTATCTGATACTGTCCCGCATGAATGATGAAATAGCCAAACAGATGTATCCAACTACGCCTAATTAGCCGACTTGCCACCGAATATGGTGTCGCAGCAGAAGCAATCGTAATGGCCTTCCTGTTGCGTCACCCGGTACGGATACAAGCCACCATCG
>NZ_JBOFOO010000030.1:0-2965 GCF_051659485.1 Craterilacuibacter sp.
GCCAAGCACTCACACCTATCGGTTGTTCGTGTTGTTAAAGAGCAGTGCCGATCCGCTTGTTTCGTTTGCGGCGTCAGCTGAGGAGGCGAAATATACGCATCCTGCTCCGATGCGTCAACACCTGTGGCAAGATATTTCAAATATTACGCAAAACACCCTCTATTTATGCCAAAACGCAGCTTTTTGACATCTTAAATTCTGATACGCTAGCTTTTATCGGCGAAACCCTCGCTTGTGGACACTACTCATGCTCAATTTTGACGTACTTATTATTGGCAGCGGACTAGCCGGCATGACGCTGGCCCTGCATTTGGCGGAACAGCGCAAGGTCTGTGTCATTACCAAGCGTGATCTGCTGGAAGGCAGCTCCAGCTATGCCCAGGGCGGCATCGCTGCGGTGCTGGATACCGGCGATTCGATCGAGCACCATATTGCCGACACCCTGATTGCCGGTGCCGGGCTATGCAACGAAGCCTCCAGCCGCTTTATTGTCGAGCATTCCAAAGAAGCCATAGACTGGCTGATCGAACTGGGCGTGCCCTTTACCCGCGACGAAGCACACCAGACCGGCTACCACCTGACACGCGAAGGCGGCCACAGTCACCGCCGCATCATTCACGCGGCGGATGCAACCGGCGCAGCCGTCACCAGCACGCTGGGGCAGAAGTTGCGCGCCCATCCCAATATCACGCTGCTGGAAGAACATATCGCAGTCGACCTGATTACCTCGGCCAAGCTGGGGCGGGAAGGCAAACGCTGTTTCGGTGCCTATGTACTGGATAAGGTGAACGATCAGGTCATCACCATTGCCGCCCCGCACACCATTGTGGCATCCGGCGGTACCGGCAAGGTGTATCTCTATACCACCAACCCCGACACCGCCACCGGCGACGGCATTGCCATGGGCTGGCGTGCCGGCTGTCGGGTCGCGAATATGGAATTCATCCAGTTCCATCCGACCTGCCTCTACCATCCGCACAGCAAATCGTTTTTGATTTCGGAAGCGGTACGCGGTGAGGGCGGCATTCTGAAGCTGCCGGACGGCACCCGCTTTATGCCCGAGCATGACGAGCGTGCCGAACTGGCACCGCGCGATATCGTGGCACGCGCCATCGACTTCGAGATGAAGAAGCATGGCCTCGACTGCGTGTATCTGGACATTTCGTACAAGCCGGCGGCTTTCGTGCGCGAGCACTTCCCCAATATCTACGCCCATTGTCTGGAACTGGGCATAGATATCACCCAGCAGGGCATTCCGGTGGTGCCGGCCGCACACTACACCTGTGGCGGCCTGATCACCGACCTTGATGGCCAGACCGATGTCGAAGGCCTGTTTGCCGTGGGCGAAGCCGCCTGCACCGGGCTGCACGGCGCCAACCGGCTGGCCAGCAACTCGCTGCTCGAATGCATGGTGATCGGCAAGGCCGCCTCGGCCCGCATACTGCAGCAAGCGGATGCAGAGTTACCCGCCATCCCGGACTGGGATGACAGCCAAGTCACCGACCCGGACGAGGAAGTCGTGATCTCGCACAACTGGGACGAGTTACGGCGTGCGATGTGGGACTACGTCGGCATCGTGCGGACCAATAAGCGGCTAAAGCGCGCACTGCACCGCATCGAACTGCTGAAGCTGGAAATCGACGAGTATTACAGCCATTTCCATGTCAGCAACGACCTGATCGAGCTACGCAATCTGGTACTCAGCGCCGAGCTGATCGTGCGCTCGGCGCTGGCGCGCAAGGAAAGCCGCGGCCTGCATTACAGCCGCGACTACCCGGACACCCAGCCCGTGGCGACCGAGACCATTCTGAGCCCGGATTAAGTACGCCATCGCTCACGCCTGAAACGCCCTGCCCTGCTCTTCGCCGGGCGGGGCGTTGTCGCATCCGGGCAGCGGCAGGGTAAACCAGAACACACAGCCACCGGCCAGCGTACGCGTCACGCCGAACTCGCCGCGATGGAACTCGATAATCGAGCGGCAGATATTCAGCCCTATCCCCATACCATCCGCCTTGCTGCTGTAAAACGGCGTAAACAGATTGGCGCGCGCGCTATCGGACAGACCCGGGCCATTATCCAGCACTTCAACCCGCCAACTGGATAGCCCGGTCTCGGCGCGCACATCGACTCTCGGCCGTGTCACCCTCGCCTCCACCTGCGCTTCCACCGCATTTTTGACCAGATTGAGGATCACCTGCTCGATCAGCACCGGGTCCAGCTGCAAGGCACAGGCCGGGCCGCGTTGAATCAGGCGCAGCGGCACCAGATGCTTATCGGCCAGCGGCTGCGCCAGACTCAGCGCATGCACCATCAGCACCGCAGGATCGACCGGCTGCAACTGCGGCGTATGTTTTTTCACGAAGGCGCGGATACTGCTGACGATCTGCCCCGCCCGCCGCGCCTGATCCGATAGCGCCTGCAAGGCCGGCGTCACCCCATCCGGTAAAGAGTCGATACCGGCCAAACGCCGCTTCAGGCCCGAGGCATAAGTATTGATGGCGGTTAGCGGCTGACCCAGCTCATGTGCGAGGCTGGAGGCCATCTCGCCCATCGCTACCAGCCGGGTCGTGGTCTGGAACCGCTCCTCCAGCGCGCGCTCGCGCTCGTCGCGGGCACGCGTCTCGGTCACATCCAGCAGCAGGGTCAACCAGGCCTGCTCGCCATCGCTCCACTCGATGCGGCTATGTTGCAATTCAAAACAATGCCCGCCCGCATCCGGGCCATGTTCGATGTGCAGCCCTTCACCGCCCGGCTGCGGCGGCAAGCCCGGCAACACTACACAATGACTGCCGGCAGCGGCCAGCGGCCATAGCCGGGCAAAAGCCGGGTTGCCGTACAGCAGGCCAAAATCCTCGCCGGACGAGACACAGATACCGGTTTCCAGGCCGTTCAGCACCGCCAGAAAACGCTCGCGCGAAGCCACCATCGCCAGACGCTGGCGCTTAAGTTCGGTGATATCGTACAT
>NZ_JBOFOO010000031.1:0-16192 GCF_051659485.1 Craterilacuibacter sp.
TAAGAACTACAAGTCGGGTTCGGCCGAAGATGCAGCCTTTTTGATGAGCAATGCCGATAGCGTGATTATCGTGCCGGGCTATGGTCTGGCCGTATCGCGTGCCCAGCATGCGCTGCAGGAGTTTGCCAATCTTTTGACCGAAAAAGGCGTGAATGTGCGTTACGCCATTCATCCGGTTGCCGGCCGTATGCCGGGGCATATGAACGTGCTGTTGGCCGAAGCCGAAGTGCCATACGAGCAGGTGCAGGAGATGGAGGAGATCAACTCCGACTTCGCCAATACCGATGTGGTACTGGTGATCGGTGCCAACGACGTGGTCAACCCGGCCGCGCTGAAGGACAAGGCCAGCCCGATCTACGGCATGCCTATTCTGGAAGCACACAAGGCGCGCACCGTGATCGTGGTCAAGCGTTCGATGAATGCGGGCTATGCCGGTCTCGACAACGAGCTCTTTTACATGGACAAGACCATGATGGTGTTTGGCGATGCCAAAAAAGTCGTGGAAGGTCTGGTCAAGGGTATCGAGCACTAAGCCCGTCTGAGCAATATTTGTGAACAAAAGCCCGTCGCCATGCGACGGGCTTTTCGTTTATGCTGCGAGCCATTCCTATCTATATTGAACAATTTGGTGTCCAGCCCGCTGGCAGGCACAACAGGAGACTGTATGACCCGCAATACGCTTATCGCCCTGACCGCTATGGCGGCCCTTTCCGCTTGCGCAAACCAAGCCCCCTTATCCGGCCAATGGCAGGCCGGCAGCGGCGAAGGCAAGACCTCGCTGTTGCTCAAGGACGGTAATTTGTCGGCAACGGCAGGCTGCAATCGTCTGTTTGGCCCGGCTGAAGTCAAGGATGGCCGCCTGCTGGTGGGTAATCTCGCCAGTACCATGATGATGTGCCCGCCGGAATTGATGCAGAAGGAAGACGCACTGAAAAAGCTGCTGGCGAGCAAGCCGCAAGTCGAGGTTAAGGACGGCAAGCTGCTGCTCAAGGGCGACAGCCAGAGCCTGGTTCTGGAGGCCGCGCCATCGCTGGAGGGCGGCAAGACCCGTTTTATCTACGTGATGGGCGAGACCAAGCCTTGCATGGGCGTTGCGCCGATGCAGTGCCTGCAGGTGCGTGAAGACAAGGCGCAGCCGTGGCAGAACCATTTTGGCCAGATCGAAGGCTTTAAAGCGGAGCCGGGCCTGAACTACCGTCTGCGCATCAAAGAGTTCGACATCGCCAACCCGCCAGCCGATGCGCCGTCCAAGCGCTGGGTGCTGGACATGGTGGTCGAGTCCGAGGTGGTCAAGCCTTAATTGCGCTAACTCGGGGCCCGGGATCAGTGGTTTAGGGCGCAAAGTGCCCTAAACCACACCGCAGCACAAGATCAGTCCCTAGCGCGAGCCGATTCCACAACGACCTGCTCTCTGGCAGCAAGGACAGGTTCTTCCGTCATCTGTTCAGCCCGCCACCATTCATGAAGCAGTGAGCCCCGGCTTTCCCGCGTCAGCCTGGCTTGTTGCCAGACCGATTGTGCAACGGTTCATTCACCTTGCTGCCCCTACTCTGTATCCACCCATTTTTCACACCATTTCGCCATGCCGGTCTTGCGGTCATGAGTGTCATCTTTCAATCCGTGTTTGTCGGCGCGATGCCGGGTGCCATTCCTGATTGAAAAATGCGGTGATGGAGCGATAAGTTTCCGCTGTATGGGGCTGTGGTGTAGCCGCTGCAGTGCGACATGCTAATGGGTGAGTAATCAGCAATGACTTGCATAGAATTGTATTTGAGGTGTATTTATGCATTGTGATTGTTAAGCAGTTTCTGTCAGGGGAGCGTCATGGTCAAGCAGGGGCAGTGGAAGCGGTTGAGTACTCGTATCACCTTGGTTGCCGGTGTGGCCATTTTTATCGGCTTTTCGGTGATGATCGCGCTGATCAGTACTTTCAGTTACCAGTCGACATTGGAGCAGGGGCAGGCAGTGGCGCGCGAGCAGTCGGCCGCCTTTGCCGATGATGTCAGCAGTAAGCTCGAGCAGGGCATGACGGTGACCGGGCAACTGGCCAACACCGTAGCCGGCATCCGCAAGGTGGTTACGCCCGACCGCAAGCAGATGACGGCGGTGCTGATCGAGACCCTCAAGCGGCAACCCGATGCGATTGGTGTGTGGATGGTCTGGGAGCCGAATGCGTTCGATGGCAACGATGCTGCTTTCCGTTTTGACTGGCCACAGCATGACCCGACTGGGCGCTTTACGCCCTATGTGGTGCGTTCCGGCGGGCAGATCAAGATGGATGTGATGACTCCTGTCGATGAGATCAAGACATTCGAACAGTTCCGCGCCAACCCCGAGACGTATCAGCCGTTTTATGAAAAGTCTCCCGACGGCGACTTCTACCTGCAGCCTAAAAAGCGCAAGCAGGATACGCTAACCGAGCCGTTTTTCTACTCGGTCGATGGCCAGCAGGTGCTGGAAAGTTCACTGGTGACGGCCGTCGTGGATGATGCTGGGCGTTTTCTCGGAGTGGTGGGGATCGACCTCGCCTTGTCCGACCTGCAAAAAGAATTCGGAGCGGTTCGTATCCACGATAGTGGTTATTTGACTGTGCTATCCGAGGGCGGGTTATACGTTGTCAGTCAGGATGCGCAGCAACTGGGCAAACCTGTGGCTAGCGGAAGTGTGCTGGCGGCGCATCTGGCCAAGGTGAAGCAAGGCGCGGCATTCAGCTATGAGGAGGGGGCATTCACTCACTTCTACCAGCCGATTTCCATCGGCAAGACCGGTCAGTTCTGGTCGGTTGGCGTCAGCATTCCGACCGCGGCGATCACGGAGGCCGCTGTCACGCAGCGTAATCTGGCAATCCTGATCGGTGGCGTGGCACTACTGGTGATTATTACCCTGCTGGCGTGGCTGGTTCGCCGGCAAACGGCCGCGCTGAATGTGCTGGCTGACTCGATGGAGCAACTGGCGTCGGGCAAGGGCGATCTGACCGCCCGCATCGAAGTGAGTAATCGCGACGAGATCGGCCGCACCGCCGATGCATTCAACCGCTTTCTCGCCAGCCTGCGCGACATGTTCATCGAGGTGCGGGAGCAAAGCCTAGCGGTCAGTACCGGGACGCGGCAAATCAGCGAGGCGGTCGAGCGGGTGGAGCAGGCTTCCACCTCGCAGTCGGATGCCGCTAGTGCGACTGCGGCGAGTGTCGAGCAGGTGACGGTCAGCGTGCAGCAGATTGCGCAGATCAGCGCCGACGCAGAACAGCTCGCCGAGGAGAACGGTCAACTGAGCCGTTCCAGTGTCGATGCCGTCAGCCGGGTGAGTGCGGAGGTCTCGCAAGTCAACCAGACCATGCAAAGCTTGAGTGAGCGCATGGATGAGCTGGGGCAGCGCTCGCAGGAGGTCAGTACCATCGTGCGGGTGATTCAGGATATTGCCGACCAGACCAATCTATTGGCCTTGAATGCTGCGATCGAGGCGGCGCGTGCCGGAGAGTCCGGTCGCGGCTTTGCCGTAGTCGCCGATGAGGTGCGTAACCTGGCTGGCCGCACCGCCAGTGCCACGGTCGAGATTGCGCGCATTGTCAGCGCCATCGGCAAGGAAACCCGGGACGCGGTTGCTGATGTCGAACTGACCCGTAGTCAGGTGTCCAACTCGGTGGCGATTGCCGGCGAAGCCAATCAGGCCATTCTCGATATCTCGGCGCGTAATGGACAGCTGCTTGGCCGGGTGGGGGAGATTGCAGCCTCTACCCGCGAACAGTCGTCTGCCAGCTCTGAGATTGCGCGTAATGTCGAACAGATCAGCAGCATGGCGCAGTCAAATAGCGAGATTGTGATCGAGGTGGGTGGGGCATTGGACGAATTGCGTGAAATGGCCGGGCGTCTGGAGACCATGGTGGGCTCGTTCAAGGTTTGATGTGCCGCCCGGGGCAAGGGAAGCCCCGGGCGATCCAGCAATGCCCTACCAAGAAGCCGCGATGGCTGGCAGTATCTGCGGCCAGCGCGCCAGGCGGTGGTCGTCGCCGTTCAGTACCGTCATCCGGCAGCCGGCGTAATGCCGTGCCGCCTCGCGCCAGTCCAGTATCTTGTCGTGTGACCCCTGTACCAGCCAGTAGTATGCCGGCGTAGGCGCCGCCACAAACATTTGTTGCAATGCCTGGCGGTCGGTCTCTCCCAGCGTGAAACACTCGCCGTGATACGGGTTTTCATGCACGCCGCCGAATACGCCGAAATGCTCGAAGGGTCGTACTGACGGATTGATCAGCACCGCCCTGAGCCCGAAGCGCTCGGCCAGCGCCGTGGCGTAAAAGCCGCCCAGAGAGCTGCCTATCAATAACGGTTTTTCCGGCAGGCGGGTGATCAACTGGGCGGCCTGCGCCAGCGCCTGTGCCGGGTAGGGCGACAGCGCCGGGCAGTGCAGGGTGATATCCGGATGCCGTTTTGCCAGATAGTCGCGGGTTTCGCAGGCTTTTAGCGAGCCGGGGCCGGATTTGAAGCCGTGCAGATAGAGCCAGTGGGGCATGCTGCCTTCCTTGCAGGCCGTTTTGGCCTGATAATCAAATGTTCTAAGCCGGCCTGTCTGATGCACTAATCATGATGATAAGATAGTCGCTTATAAAAACGACGACCGATAGCGCAGCCATCATGAGAACAATCCATACCGACCATCCCGCCTATCAGGCACTCGCCAACCGCATCCTGATTCTCGATGGCGGCATGGGAACCATGATCCAGCGCCATACTCTGGAAGAGGCCGATTACCGCGGCGTGCGTTTTGCCGGCTGGGCCAGCGACGTCAAGGGTAACAACGACCTGTTGGTACTGACCCAGCCCGCCATTATTTCCGCCATCCATCAGGCTTACCTTGATGCTGGTGCCGATATTATCGAAACCAATACCTTCAACGCTACTTCCATCGCCATGGCCGATTACGGCATGGAGTCGCTGGTGTGGGAGATCAACCGCGAAGCGGCGCGCCTGGTGCGCGAGCTATGCGATGTCCAGACGGCAAAAAACCCGGCCAAGCCGCGTTTCTGCGCCGGCGTGTTGGGGCCGACCAACCGCACCTGTTCGATCAGCCCAGACGTCAACGATCCGGGCTACCGCAATGTCAGCTTCGACGAGTTGGTGGTGTCGTATACCGAGGCGATTGATGGCCTGATTGCCGGCGGCGCGCACTTTTTGCTGGTCGAGACCATCTTCGACACCCTGAATGCCAAGGCAGCGGTGTTCGCCATCCACCGTTATTTCGATACCCGCCCGGATGTGGTGCGTCTGCCTATCATGGTTTCGGGCACCATCACCGACCAGTCGGGGCGTACGCTGACCGGACAGACCACCGAGGCTTTTTACAACAGCCTCTCCCACGCCGAGGCGATGAGCTATGGCCTTAACTGCGCGCTGGGGCCGGATCTGTTGCGCCCCTATGTGGAAGAAATAGCACGCATTTCGGCCAGCTTCGTGTCGGTACACGCCAACGCCGGGCTGCCCAATGCCTTTGGCGGCTACGATTTGTCCCCTGCCGAGATGGGGCAAGCGGTGCGCGAATGGGCCGAATCCGGCCTGATCAATATCGTCGGCGGCTGTTGCGGCACCACCCCCGAGCATATCGCGGCTATTGCGCAGGCGGTGGACGGTGTCGCCCCGCGTCCGCTGCCGGTGATCGAAGCCAAGTGCCGGCTGTCCGGCCTCGAGCCGTTCAATATCGGCGATCACGACCTGTTCGTGAACGTCGGCGAGCGCACCAACGTCACCGGCTCCAAGGCCTTTGCCAAGCTGATTCTCAACGGCGACTACGCGACCGCCCTGGATGTGGCGCGGCAGCAGGTGGTCAACGGCGCACAGATCATCGACATCAATATGGACGAGGGCATGCTGGATGCGCACGCGGCCATGGTGCGCTTTCTCAACCTGATCGCTGCCGAGCCCGATATCGCGCGCGTACCCATCATGATCGACAGTTCCAAGTGGGAGGTGATCGAGGCCGGGCTCAAGTGCATACAGGGCAAGGGCATCGTCAACTCGATCTCGATGAAGGAGGGCGTGGAAAAATTTGCAGAGCAGGCACGCCTGCTGCGCCGTTACGGCGCGGCGGTGATCGTGATGGCCTTCGACGAGCAGGGTCAGGCCGATACCTATGCACGCAAGATCGAGATCTGCGAGAAGAGCTACCGCATTCTGGTCGACGAGGTGGGCTTCCCGCCGGAAGACATTATCTTCGACCCCAATATTTTCGCCGTCGCTACCGGCATCGAGGAGCACACCCGCTATGGCCTCGACTTTATCGAGGCCACCGGCTGGATCAAGCAGCATCTGCCGCATGCCAAAATTTCCGGCGGCGTCTCCAATGTCTCCTTCAGCTTCCGCGGCAATAACAAGGTGCGCGAGGCGATCCACGCGGTGTTCCTGTATCACGCCATCCAAAAAGGCATGACCATGGGCATCGTCAACGCCGGCGCCCTGGAGGTGTACGACGAGGTGGATGCTGTCCTGCGCCAGCGTATCGAGGATGTGGTGCTGATGCGCGGCGCGGATATGGTAGCGGTCACCGAGGCACTGATTGCGCTGGCGGAAAGCTTCCGTGGCGATGCCAAGGTCGGCAAGGGTGAAGATCTGGCGTGGCGCGAACAGCCGGTGGAAAAGCGCCTCGAACACGCGCTGATCAAGGGCATTACCACTTATATCGTTGAGGACACCGAAGAAGTCAGGCTTAAATGCGCACGCCCGATCCATGTGATCGAAGGCCCGCTAATGGACGGCATGAACGTGGTCGGCGATCTGTTCGGCGCCGGCAAGATGTTTTTGCCGCAGGTAGTGAAGTCGGCACGGGTGATGAAGGCGGCGGTGGCGCATCTCGAACCGTTTATCGACGAAGAAAAGATACGCATGGGGCTGGCCGATGCGCCGGCCAAGGGCGTGATCGTGATGGCGACGGTCAAGGGCGACGTGCACGATATCGGCAAGAACATCGTTGGCGTGGTGCTGCGTTGTAACAACTATCAGGTAATCGACCTCGGCGTAATGGTGTCGTGCCAGAAGATACTCGACACCGCACGCGAGATAGGCGCCGACATTATCGGCCTGTCCGGCCTGATTACGCCGAGTTTGGAAGAAATGAGCCATGTGGCCAAAGAGATGCAGCGTCAGGGCTTTACCATTCCGCTGTTGATCGGGGGCGCCACCACCAGCCGTGTCCATACCGCGGTCAAGATCGCGCCGCATTATCAGGGGCCGGTGGTGTATGTGGCCGACGCCAGCCGCGCGGTAGGGGTGTGTTCCAATCTGTTGTCCGACACGCTATGTGACGATTTTGTCGCCGGCGTAGCGGCTGATTATGCCAAGGCGCGCGCCATTCACGAAGGGCGCGGCGAAGCCAAATTACTGCCGCTGAGCGAGGCGCGTGCCCATGGCTTCAAGGCCGATTGGGACAGCTATACTCCGCCGGTGCCGCAGTGGCTGGGTGTGCGTCGCTTCGAACACTATCCGCTCACCGAGATTGCACGTTATATCGACTGGACACCGTTCTTCCAGAGCTGGGAGCTGGCCGGCCGCTATCCGGCCATTCTGGAGGACGAGGTGGTGGGCGAGTCGGCACGCAGCCTGTTTGCCGATGCCCAGACCATGCTGGCGCAGATCATAGATGGCAACTGGCTGTCCGCCAATGCCGTGCTCGGCCTGTTCCCGGCGGCAAGCGTCAATCACGATGATATCGAGATCTACGACCCGCAGTCCGGCGCGCCGCGCATGACCTGGGTAGGCTTGCGCCAGCAGCTGGTCAAGACCGATAAAGAGGGTAAGGGCAATCCGGACTGGGCGCTGGCCGACTTCATTGTTCCACGTGAAACCGGCAAGGCCGATTATATCGGCGCCTTCGCCGTCACTGCCGGTATCGGCATTGATGCACACGTAGCGCGTTTCGAGGCGGCCAACGACGACTACTCGGCCATCCTGCTCAAGGCGCTGGCCGACCGTCTGGCCGAGGCCTTCGCCGAGCTGATGCACCACCGTGTGCGCACCGAGTTCTGGGGCTATGCCGCTGACGAGGATCTGGCCAACGAAGCACTGATAGACGAGGGTTACCGGGGTATACGCCCGGCGCCGGGCTATCCGGCGTGCCCGGATCATACGGTGAAAAAGGCGCTATTCGACTTGCTGGATGTACCGGCTATCGGCATGAGCCTGACCGAAAGCTACGCCATGCTGCCGACGGCTGCCGTGTCCGGCTTCTATTTCAGCCATCCGGATAGCCGTTATTTCGGCATCGGCAAAATCAGCCGCGATCAGGTCGCCGATTACGCCGAGCGCCGTGGCGTCAGCGTCGGGCAGGCCGAGCGCGACCTCGCACCCAATCTGGGATATAACCCCTAAATCATCAGGCCGGCAGGGCGCACGCCCTGCCACTATTCAGCCTGCAATCTGCCTTAGCCAGTTTTCCGCACCTTCCACCCCCATGCTGCCCGCTGCCGCCAGCCCCCACCACATGGCTGCGGTGCTGGCGGCACCCAGCAGCGTCATGCCGTAGCCGGCGGCCAGTAGCGCGCCGTCGCGCACGCGCAGCCCCAGCGTCAGCAGTACGATGGCGGCGGCCGGGATCACATTATCGAAACTCACCATCGGCACCGGAGTCAGCAGCGCGAGCCCGGCTACTGCCAGCATCAGCGTATTGCCGGCGCGCATGCGGCTGCCCGATAGCGCCCGCCAGCGCGGGCGCGAGATATGGGGCAGCCAGCCGAACAGCTTGGCCTGCAGTCTGTCCATGCCGCGCACCAGTGCATCCGGCAGGCTGCGCTCGGCGATAAAGGCGGGCAGGGTGAGCGGGCGCTGGCGCAGATGGGCCCACGCCAGCGCGACGGTAATGAGGCCCAAGGTGGTGGACATGCCGGGCAGCGCGAGCGGAATCAGCATCGGCAGCGCCAACAGGGCGACGCGGTCCAGCTGCTGGCGCGGATGACGTCCCAGCGCATCCGCGACACATTGGCCGGAAGCGGGGGCAGGCAAAGCCAGAATGCGCGGCCATAGCGCAGAGTTGCGGGTTTTTGGCATCAGTATGCATCACCATAAGCAGGATGGAGAACAGAGCCTGTGATTAGCGCTAAGTTCCCCTTTGGCATTTTATTCATGAATCATTCGGTGTCATTGCCTGTCAGTCCGGCCCCTTATTCGCCGGGGCGGTTTGTGCCAGATCAAGCAAGCTAGTATTTAGCGGCGGGCTCGGGCTGACCTTCGAGCGTCAGGCATGTTATGCTTTAAACATAGAAAAAACGATAAATCCGCAACCTGCACTGATCAAGGAGTGACCATGTTTCCAGAATACCGCGAACTGATTTCCAAGCTGAAAACCGAAGACGCCCACTTTTCCCGTTTGTTTGACGAGCACAATGAACTGGACCAGAAAATCAAAAATATTGAAGCCAATATTGCGCTGGCTAGCAGCGCCGAGCTGGAAAACCTGAAGAAGGAAAAACTGCAGCTGAAGGATGCTTTGCATGTCATCCTGACCAAAGCTTCCTGAGCTGTGAAGCCCTGAAAAACCCGCCAGCGGCGGGTTTTTTGTTGATCACCTGCCATTGGGCGGTGCCGCTTAGGCGGAGGCCTGCAAGTTTTCGTCTTCTCCCGCTTCTTCTCCCAGAAAACCGCCGCTCTGGTGTGCCCACAGCCGTGCATACAGACCATGCTGTGCCAGCAGCTGGCTATGGCTGCCCTGTTCCACAATCTGCCCCTTGTCCAGCACGATCAGTCTGTCCATCGCCGCGATGGTCGATAAACGGTGGGCAATAGCGACCACAGTTTTGCCTTCCATCAAGCGGTACAAGCTGGTCTGGATGGCGGCTTCCACTTCGCTGTCCAGCGCGCTGGTTGCTTCATCCAGCAACAGGATGGGTGCGTCTTTCAGCATGACCCGGGCGATGGCGATGCGCTGGCGCTGTCCGCCGGATAGTTTGACCCCGCGCTCGCCGACATGGGCATCGTAGCCGCTACGCTGCTTGGGGTCGCTCAGGCTCTGGATAAAGTCGTGTGCTTCGGCGCGGCGTGCAGCGGCCATCATGTCTTTATCGTCGGCATCCGGCCGGCCGTACAGCAGGTTGTCGCGTACCGAGCGGTGCAGCAGTGAAGTATCCTGCGTCACCATGCCGACTTGTGCCCGCAGACTGTCCTGGGTGACATCACGGATGTCTTGCCCATCAATCAGGATGCGGCCCTGCTCTACGTCGTAAAAGCGCAGCAGCAGGTTGACGATGGTGGACTTGCCGGCACCGCTGCGTCCGACCAGGCCGATCTTTTCACCCGGGCGTATGTTCAGGCTCAGCTTGTCCAGCACCTTGCGCTCGCCGCCATAGGCAAAGCCGACGTCCTCGAAACGCACTTCGCCACGGCTGACCTTTAAGGCGGGGGCATCGCGGCGGTCGGAGATGGCGATAGGCCGTGCCAGGGTATTGATGCCGTCCTGCACCGTACCGATGTGTTCGAACAGGCTGGACATCTCCCACATGATCCAGTGCGAGATGCCGTTCAGGCGTAGCGCCATGGCGGTTGCGGCGGCGACTGCGCCGATGCCGACATCGCCTGTGGTCCATAACCATAGCGAGACACCGGCAGTGCTGGCGATCAGCAGCATACTGCTCAGATGGTTGATGACTTCAAAGCCGCTGACCAAGCGCATCTGTCCGTGCACGGTGACCATGAACTCCTGCATGGCGCTTTTGGCAAAACCGGCCTCGCGCTGGGCATGGCTGAACAGTTTGACGGTAGCGATATTGGTGTAGGCATCGGTAATGCGGCCGGCCATCAGGCTGCGCGCATCGGCCTGCAAGCTGGCGGCCTTGCCCAGACGCGGCACGAAAAAGGCCAGTGTGGCGATATACAGCAATAGCCAGCCCAGAAAGGGCAGTAGCAGGATCAGGTCAAAGCTGCCGACGACGGCCGTCATGGTGATGAAGTAGATCACCACAAATACCATGATGTCGCATACGATCATCACCGTGTCGCGTACCGCCAGCGCAGTCTGCATCACCTTGGCCGAGACACGGCCGGAGAATTCGTCCTGATAGAAGCTCATGCTCTGCGCGAGCAGATGCCGGTGGTAGTTCCAGCGCAGCCGCATCGGAAAATTGCCGAATAGCCCCTGATATTTGCACATGGCTTGCAGGGCGACCAGGAGCGGGCTGGCCATCAGGATGGCGAACAGCAGCAGCAGTTTGCTGCTTTCCTGTTGCCACAGGGTGGCGGGGCTGGCATGACTCAACCAGTCGACAATCGAGCCCAGCATCGAAAACAGTAGCGCCTCGAATGCGCCTATGGCCGAGGTCAGTACGATCATGCCGGCGATCAGGCCACGCATGCCGGCAGTCGCCGACCACACAAAGGGGAAAAAGCCCCTGGGCGGTTGTGCCGCCGGGGCATCAGGATAGGGGTTGACCCGTTTTTCAAACCAGCTAAGCAAGACAGTCTCCATTTCAGTGCCACCGCGAGGTGATCGGTCTGATTATATAGAGGCTGTGTTTTTATGCTGGTGTTGTCATGGCGTTCTACTATGCCGTAAGCTGGAAACGGATCAGCCAGAATGTGTCTTGCCCCGGGTAGATTTCGGCAATCACGTCACGCAGTTCAGCTAGGCTCATGTTTTCTTGCTGCGCGTGCTCTGCATTGAAGTCGGTCAGCGCCAGCGGGCTGATCTCCAGCACCCGCAGTTGGCAGAACCAGCGGTCGTCTTCAAAGGTATGTACTTCCAGCAGTTCGCCAGGCTTAGGCCAGGATTCGCTGTCGTCCCGGATGGTAATGGTTTTACGCCCGGCTAGAATGTCGGGAATAAAGCGGGAAAAAAAGGTAAATTTACGGTTCATGATCGTTGCCTTGGCGGGTGTCCGGAGCCGGTATCGCCGGCAGCGCAGCATGGCCCGGACCAAACAAAACCGGCATAGTACCCCGCTTGACCCTGTCGCAGAGTACAATGCCGCGCCACCCGAAAGGAAGATGACGTCCGCGCCACTCTCCAGCCGGCCCGATTATCCTTTTAAGGGAGCTTGCATGCATACCGAACTGAATGAACTATTACAACGCGCCAGCGCACAGCGCACCGAGTTGGTTGAACGACTGACTGCCGAAGGCACCAATACCTGGCGTTTGTTTCACGGCAGCGTCGAAGGCCGCCCGGGCCTGACCATCGATCGTTATGGCGACCTGGTGCTGATCCAGACTTTCCATACGCCGCTGGCCGAAGGCGAGCAGGAAGCCATCGCCGACTTCTACCGTGCCGATATCCCGAACCTGGTGACGGTTTATAACGACCGCAGCGCCGGCAATTCGCGCGTCGCCAACGAACTGGGTGGTGCCGCACGGGCTGAAGCCGAAGCGGCACACGTGGCGCGTGAAACCGGCGTCGATTACTACATTCAGGGCCGTCACGCCGGGCAAGACCCGTGGCTGTTTCTGGACTTGCGCGCAGGCCGTCGCCGCGTGATGGAGCTGGCTGCCGGCAAGACCGTACTCAATCTGTTTGCCTACACCTGTGGCGTGGGCCTGGCTGCAGCCAAGGCCGGTGCCAGCTTTGTGATGAACGTGGATTTTGCCGAATCCAGCCTGGCGGTCGGGCGTGCCAATGCCAAGCTCAACGCACTGCCTACCCGTCCGCGTTTCCTGCACAGCGATGCCTTTGCCGCATTGCGCCAGCTGGCGGGCATCGGTCAAGCCAAATTCGTGCGCGGTAAGCGTATGCCTCCGTTCCCGGAGCTGGAACCGCGTCAGTTTGATCTGGTATTCCTCGATCCGCCACGTTATGCCAAGAGCCCGTTCGGTGTGGTTGATCTGGTTAATGATTATTCGGCACTGTTCAAGCCTGCGCTGCTGGCGACTGCCGAAGGCGGTACCTTGATCTGCTGCAATAACGTAGCCAAGGTCGATCGTGATGTCTGGCTGGATCAGCTGCAGCGCAGTGCCGCCAAAGCCGGTCGCCCGATTCGTGCCGCACAGTGGATAGAGCCTGAAGCCGACTTCCCGAGCAGCGATGGCAATCCACCTTTGAAGATGGTGCAGTTGTCGGTCTGATTTTTAGTATTTGTGCCGGGCTTGCGAGCCCGGCTTTTCTTTTTGTCTGTATCCATGTCCGAACTGAAATACCTGCAGCAATACGCGCCCACCCTGCTTGAGCGCGTCAAGACCCTGATCGACGCCGGTACGCTGGGCGAGGTCATCAGCCGTAAATATCCCGAACGCCACCACATCCAGACCGACAAGGCGCTCTATCAGTACGTGTGCGAGCTTAAGCAGCGCTATCTGAAAAGTACGCCGCCACTCGCCAAGGTGCTGTTCGATAACCAGATGGATCTGGTGCGCGGCACGCTGGGGACGCAGACCCAGATTTCGCGGGTGCAGGGCAAGCGCTTGAAGAGCAAGAACGAGGTACGCATTGCCGCACTATTTCGTGATGCGCCCGAGGCTTTTCTGCGCATGATAGTGGTGCATGAGCTGGCTCACCTGAAGGAAAAACAGCACGACAAGGCGTTTTATAAACTGTGCTGCCATATGGAGCCGGATTATCACCAGCTGGAGTTCGATATGCGCTTGTGGCTAACCTGGCGCGACATGCAAGCGGGTACTTGATGGATGCCCGGGCAACCACCACCTCCGCTGTTTTGCATGTGCAGCATCTGCGCCATCTGTGCGCCGGCAGAGGGGCTTTTGCTGAGGTCGGGGTCGTATTGTCTGATCAGCGCCATCCCCGCTCAGACGCATTACCCGCTTGCCGCTTGTCGCCGTGCTTGTAATTCGGGCATGCGCCAATATATAGATAGAGCTGTCGCAGTGACCGGGGCAGCTCTTTTTATCGGGAACCAATATGCAGCAGTTTGACGGAACCACCATTATTTCTGTCCGTCGCGGCGAGCGCGTAGCGCTTGGTGGCGACGGGCAAGTGACACTTGGCAATATCGTGATCAAGTCTACCGCGCGTAAAGTACGCCGCCTGTATCACGACAAGGTGCTGGCCGGTTTTGCCGGTGGCACCGCGGATGCCTTTACCCTATTCGAGCGTTTTGAAGCCAAGCTGGAAAAGCATCAGGGTCATCTGGTGCGCTCGGCTGTCGAGCTGGCCAAAGACTGGCGTACCGATCGCATGTTGCGCCGGCTGGAGGCGATGCTGATCGTCGCCGATCGCGAAAGCACTTTGATCATTACCGGCAACGGCGATGTACTGGAGCCGGAGCAGGGTATTGCCGCTATCGGCTCGGGAGGGGCTTTCGCCCAGTCTGCAGCCCGTGCCCTGTTCGAGAACACCGAACTCGATGCTGCCGTGGTGGTGAAGAAGTCGCTGGAGATTGCCGGCGATATCTGCATCTACACCAACCAGAATCATCTGATTGAAACCCTGGATTGAATAGCGTGAGCAGGCTGGCACGGCAATGTGCTGGCAGGCCGAACGGAGTTTCCATGACCACCATGACCCCGCAGGAAATCGTCCACGAGCTGGACAAGAACATTATCGGCCAGCATGCGGCCAAGCGTGCCGTTGCTATTGCCTTGCGCAACCGCTGGCGCCGCCAGCAAGTGGCCGAGCCGCTGCGCAGCGAAATCACCCCCAAGAACATCCTGATGATAGGGCCGACCGGCGTGGGTAAAACCGAAATTGCCCGTCGTCTGGCCCGTCTGGCCAATGCCCCCTTTATCAAGGTCGAGGCCACCAAGTTTACCGAAGTCGGTTATGTGGGCCGTGACGTCGATACCATCATCCGTGATCTGGTCGAGGTGGCATTGAAAGAAACGCGTGATAGCGCCATCAAGAAGAACCGCTATCGCGCCGAAGATGCCGCCGAGAATCGTATCCTTGATGTATTGCTGCCTGGCCCGCGTCAGGCACCGGGTTTCTTCACCGACGAGCCGGCGCCTGTGGCTGAAAAAACGGACGAGAATAGTACCCGGCAGAAATTCCGCAAAATGCTGCGCGAAGGCAAGCTGGACGAGAAAGAGATTGAAGTCGAGGTCGTTGCCGCTGCGCCCGCGATGAACATCATGGGGCCACCGGGGATGGAAGATTTTACCGGTCAGCTGCAGTCCATGTTTCAGGGCTTGGGTGCCGGCAAGAAAAAAGCCAGCAAGATGACTGTGGCCGAAGCGCGTCGTGTACTGATCGACGAGGAAGCGGCCAAGCTGGTTAATGAGGAAGAGTTGCGCAGCGAGGCACTCACCAATGTCGAGCAGAACGGCATCGTGTTTCTCGATGAAATCGACAAGGTGACCAGCCGTTCGGAAGGCAGCGGTGCCGATGTCTCGCGTGCAGGTGTACAGCGCGACCTGTTGCCGCTGGTCGAAGGCACGACCGTCACCACCAAGTACGGCATGGTCAAGACCGACCATATCCTGTTTATTGCGTCGGGTGCCTTCCATCTGTCCAAGCCATCGGACCTGATTCCCGAGTTGCAGGGGCGTTTCCCGATTCGCGTCGAGTTGTCTTCGCTTTCCGTGGAGGACTTCAATGCCATCCTGACCGGTACCGATGCCTGTCTGACGAGGCAGTATCAGGCGCTACTGGAAACGGAAGGTGTGGAGCTTGCATTTGTCGAGTCCGGCATCCGCCGCCTGGCCGAGATTGCCTGGCAGGTTAACGAGAAGACCGAGAATATCGGTGCGCGACGTTTGTATACGGTGATGGAGAAGCTATTGGAGGAAATTTCCTTTGATGCGAAGGCCGGTGTGTGCGAGATCGATGCGGCTTACGTTGATAGCAAGCTGGAAATGCTTGCGCAGCGCGAAGATCTGGCGCGTTATGTGCTCTGATTGAGCGCGTCTACATGCTTAATGTTTAAAAAGCCGCATTTCTGCGGCTTTTTATTTATCTTCTGGCTAAATACATGACTAGTTGGGCGTGAATTATATAAATTCAGCAGCCGAAATAGAGCTTAGTATTAATCTTGCTTGTTAATAACATGCTTTAACTATTTGATTTATCGTTTGTTTTTGTTTTGCGTGTTCAATAAATTGGTAATTGCTATAAGTTTTTTAAAGAATAAGCTTGACGCTAGTTGGCGGTAACTGTATATTTCGTTTCCTCAGCTGACGCCGCAAACGAAACAAGCGGATCGGCACTGCTCTTTAACAACACGAACAACCGATAGGTGTGAGTGCTTGGCGATGCCAAACACTCGCACTGCAAGAAGATTGGAAACGTAAAGTTTCTTTGAACTTGTGTGCCACAAGTACGAAATAGCATAGAGATTAAA
>NZ_JBOFOO010000032.1:0-3460 GCF_051659485.1 Craterilacuibacter sp.
CAAGGTGATGGTTACGATGCGCTGGTTGCAGCCTTAAGCGTAGCGACGGCACAATTGGCGGCTGAAATCGCACAAGCGATCAGCCCGCCGCCACTAACAGCGGCGCCCGGATAAAAAAACCCGGCCGAGGCCGGGTGAGAGAGAGGGCACACACATCGAACTCAGACGAAACGCGCGCGCTTCACATTGCACAGCACTTCATAGGCAATGGTGCCGGCTGCTGCCGCCACCTCGTTTACATTGACAACATCACCCCACAGCTCGACCTCGGACCCGATGCCGGCTTGCGGCAAATCAGTCAGGTCGACTGTCAG
Organism: Craterilacuibacter sp.; assembly: GCF_051659485.1. Classification (NCBI taxonomy): domain Bacteria; kingdom Pseudomonadati; phylum Pseudomonadota; class Betaproteobacteria; order Neisseriales; family Neisseriaceae; genus Craterilacuibacter; species Craterilacuibacter sp. Next base: position 315 of record NZ_JBOFOO010000032.1, read on the forward strand.
CATATCCATAGACACCCGCCCTATCACCTGCGTGCGCTGCCCGTCCACCGCTACCGGGCTGCCGCTGGAAGCCAGCCGCGGGTAGCCATCGGCGTAACCGCAGGCCACCAACCCCACCCGGGTCGGGCACTTGGCCACAAAATTGTTGCCGTAGCCCAGCGGCTCGCCGGCGGCGATTTCGCGCACGCCAAATACCCGACTAGCCAGACGCATCACCGGCTTGAGTTCAGGCCCACGCCCCTGCGGCAAGGGATTGATGCCGTAGAGCATGATGCCGGCGCGGCTCCATGCACGCCGCGCGCGCGGGTGAGCCATCAGGCCGGCCGAATTGGCGAGGCTTTCATCGCCCCCCAACTGGCGACACGCCGCATCGAAGGTTTCGATCTGCGCCAGCGTCATCGGCTGTTCGGGTTCGTCGGCGCGGGCGAAATGGCTCATCCTGACGATAGCCGTAACCTTGCCACTCGCTTGCAGCCGCTGCCATGCCAGCGCGTAATCTTCTGGCGCGAAACCGGCGCGGTGCATGCCGGAGTCCATTTTCAGCCAGATATGAAGCGGCACTGAAACCCCGCTCGCCTCCAGCATGGCCAGCTGGGTTTCATTTTGCACCACGCACCATAAGTCTTGCTCGGCACACAGCCGGTATTCATCGGCCTCGAACACGCCTTCCAATAGCAGGATGGGCGCGCGGATGCCGCCTTCGCGCAACGCCAGCGCTTCTTCGATGCAGGCAACAGCAAAGCCGTCAGCCTCGTCCTCCAGCACCCGCGCACAGCGCAGCGCGCCGTGGCCATAGGCGTTGGCCTTGACCACCGCCAGTGTGCGGCCACCGGATAGCGCGCGTGCGGTCCGGTAATTGTCCCGCAACGCATCCAGACGGATTTCGGCAAACAGCGGGCGCATCAGCCGGTCACCAGTGTGCGCGTCGGCGTTACCAGCGTCTGGCCGGGCTTGGCATAACGCTGCATCGACAGGCCGTCGATGCAGATTTCAGGCGTCTGGCCGGTAATCATGTCGGCCAGCACCTTGCCCGAGCCGGCGCACATGGTCCAGCCCAGCGTACCGTGGCCGGTGTTGAGCGACAGATTAGCCAGACGGGTGCCGCCGATGATGGGCGTGCCGTCCGGCGTCATCGGACGCAGGCCGGTCCAGAAGCTGGCGGCCTTGACGTCGCCGCCATCCGGATACAGATCGGACACCACCATTTCCAGCGTCGCACGCCTGCGCGGATTGAGCGCCAGGTTGTAGCCGGAGAGTTCGGCCATGCCGCCGACGCGGATGCGGTTATCGAAACGCGTCACCGCCACTTTGTAGGTTTCATCAAGGATGGTCGATACCGGCGCGGCCGCCGCGTTGACGATAGGCAAGGTCAGCGAATAGCCCTTGACCGGATACACCGGAATATCGATATAGAGGTTTTGCAACAGCTCACGCGAGTAACTCCCCAGCGCCACCACATAATGGTCGGCCACATAACGCTCCCCCCCCGCCACGATGCCCGACACCTTGCCGTTAGCCTCTTCGATACGCTCGATGGCAACATCGAACACGAAACGCACGCCGGCATCGACACACATTTCGGCCAGACGCGAGGTAAACAGCTGGCAATCGCCGGTCTCGTCATTGGGCAGACGCAGGCCGCCGGTAAGCTTGTGCTTGACCCGCGCGAGCGCAGGCTCGACGCTGGCAAGCTGATCGCGCGCCAGCACCTGATAGGCTACGCCGCACTCTTCCAGCACGGCAATATCCTTGCCCATGGCATCGACTTGTGCCTGACTGCGAAACAGCTGCAAAGTGCCGCCCTCGCGCCCCTCATAAGCGAGGCCGGTTTCGGCACGCAACTGGCGGATCTTGTCGCGGCTGTATTCGGCCAGGCGCATCATGCGGCTCTTGTTGACGTTGTAAGCCTTGGCATTGCAGTTGGCGAGCATCTGCGCCATCCACTGCAACTGGTAACGCGAACCGTCCGGGCGCACGGCCAGCGGCGCATGGCGCTGAAACAGCCACTTGGCAGCTTTAAGCGGAATACCGGGCGCGGCCCACGGCGCGGCATAGCCGGGGGAAATCTGGCCGGCGTTGCCGAAACTGGTTTCCAGCGCCACACCACTCTGGCGCTCAAGCACCGTTACCTCGCAGCCTGCCTTGGCCAGATACCAGGCTGTCGAAATCCCCACTACACCACCACCTAGCACCACGACTTTCATGTTCTCTCCTGGGGCTGTTGCAGCCGAATTCATATTTAGTTATTTGGCGTAGTATATTGATGCCAAGCCAGTTTTTTTCACCAAAAAATACGGCAAAATAAGCGAAAAATTAAGGCAAAATAATCATAAAAAGGGAAACCATGAACAAGACCGGCACGCTGGACAAGATGGACCGCAAGATACTGCGCGAGCTACAGGGCAATGCCCGCATCGCGATGACCGAACTGGCAGATAAAGTCGGATTATCGACCACACCATGCAGCGAACGGGTGCGGCGCATGGAACGTGAAGGCGTGATTAGCGGCTACTACACCCGTCTCAACCCGCAGGCGCTGGGTGCGTCCTTGCTGGTCTTTGTCGAAATCAAGCTGTCCCACAAATCGGGCGACATCTTCGATGCCTTTCGCCGCGACGTGCAGAAAATCCCCGAAATCCTCGACTGCCATCTGGTGTCCGGCGATTTTGACTATCTGATCAAGGCGCGTATCGCCGACATGTCGCAATACCGCAAGCTGTTGGGCGACATCCTGCTCAAGCTGCCGGCCGCCAACGAATCAAAAAGCTATGTGGTGATGGAAGAAATCAAGGAAACACTGCATCTGCCGCTGGCTTGACGGCCAATATTCACCAACCCGCATATGAGCCGGCAGGAAATAGAGAACGAGCTGATGCGCATGCTGGGGGTCACCCAGATCATCTGGCTGCCGGGCAATCCGGATGAAGTCGAAACCGATGGCCACGTAGACGGCATCGCCTCCTTTATCGCACCGGGCCGTATCCTGCTACAGTCGGCTAAGCAGGATCAGGGGGACTATTTCAAAATCATGCAGGAAAACCGCCGCGCACTGGAACTGGCGCGAGATACCCGCGGACGCCGTTTCGAGCTACTGGAACTGCCCTCGCCCATCGTCAGCGAGCGTTTCGGCTCCGAACGCTACTGCG
>NZ_JBOFOO010000033.1:0-5592 GCF_051659485.1 Craterilacuibacter sp.
CGACCCACATCGGGGTATTCACCAGCGACAAAAAGGCTCCGCCCAGCCCCGCCATCGCGCCGCCGAACAGCACGGCCAGATAACGGATGCGCCGCACCGGATAGCCGATGGCGTCGGCCACCGCCGGCTTTTCACCGACTGCGCGCAGCAGCAGTCCGGCACGGCTTCTGGCCAGAAACCACCACAGGCCGGCACACAATAAAAACGCCAGCAAGGTGACAGGATCAAGACCGAACAGCAGCGGCTGCACCCCGGCAACCACGCCGCCAACATAAGGCTGGCCGATAAAGGCCGACAGGCCGACGCCGAACAGCGTCAACGCCAGGCCGGTGGCAACCTGATTGGTCATCAGATGCAGGGTCAGTACGCCGAACAGCAAAGACAGTGCGCAGCCGGCGAGCATCGCCACCGTAAATGCCAGCCACGGATTGCCGGTCTGGCTCATGGTGGCAAACGCCGCCACCGCCCCGACCAGCATCATCCCCTCCACCCCCAGATTGAGCACGCCGCTGCGTTCGGTAATCAGCTCGCCCAGCGCCGCCAGCATCAGGGGCGTGGCCGCACTGGCGGTAGACAGCAAGAGCGCCAACATCAGGCCTTCGTTCATCGGGTCGCCTCCTTGAGTACAGGCATGGGCGCGCGCACGCTGCGGCGCACGCGGTAGTGGATAAAGAGATCGGCGGCCAACAGGTAAAACAGCAGCAAGCCCTGAAACAGGCCGGTAATCGCGGCCGGCAGGCCCAGCTCCATCTGTGCGGTTTCCCCGCCCAGATACAAGAGCGACATCAGCAGGCTGGCCAGTACCGCGCCCACCGGATGCAGACGCCCGACAAAAGCGACGATAATCGCGGCAAAGCCGTAACCGGGCGACACCGAGGGCTGCAGCTGCCCCAGCGGGCCGGCGACTTCCGCCACCCCGGCAAGGCCGGCAAAGCCGCCGGAAATCAGCATCGCGATCCACACATTGCGCTTCTCGCCAAAGCCGGCATACAGCGCAGCGGCAGGTGCCTGCCCGGCCACCTGAATACGAAAGCCCAGCCAGGTTTTGGCCATAAACAGCCACACCAGCGCCGCCAGCAACACCGCCAGCAACGCCACCACCGTCACCCGCATTTCGGAATGCAGCAGGGGCAAGATGGCCGCCTCGTGAAACATGCGCGACTGCGGAAAATTGAAGCCCTCCGGGTCGCGCCACGGGCCGTTAACCAGAAAACGCAGCCCGAGGCCGGCCACATACACCAGCATCAGGCTGACCAGAATCTCGTTGGTGTGAAAACGGGTGCGCAGCAAGGCAGGTAGCGCCGCCCATGCCATGCCGCCCAGGACACCGGCCACCAGCATGGCCGGCATCAGCCACGACGCGCCGGCATCGGGAAAAGCCAGCGCCACCCCGCCGCCGGCAACCGCCCCCATCACCAGCTGTCCTTCGGCCCCGATATTCCACACATTGGCGCGGTAGGCAACCAACAGGCCCAGCGAACACAGCAATAGCGGCGTCGCCTTCAATAACCACTCGCCTACCCCGTAGAGCGTGGTTAGCGGCTGTACAAAAAACACATAAAAGGCCTTGAATGCCGGCTGTCCCAACAGGGTAAACAGCACAAAGCCGGATGCCAGCATCAGCACGGCGGCAATCACGGGGGACAGCAGGCGCATGGCGCCCGAAGGAACGGGTCTGGCTTCAAGCTGGAACATGGCGAGCCTCGTGCAGGGTAAAGTCGCCGCTCATCCAGCGGCCTATCAGTTCGACGCTGGCGTCTTGCGTGGCGATCGCGGGCGATAGCCTGCCGTCGGCCAGTACCGCCAGCCGGTCGCTGATCATGAATAGCTCGTCCAGCTCCTCGGAGATCACCAGCACCGCCACCCCGCGGTTGCGCAGGTCTATCAGCGCATTGCGTATCAGCATGGCCGCGCCCACATCCACCCCCCAGGTCGGCTGCGCCACCACCATCACCTCGGGTTCCAGCATCACCTCGCGCCCGATAATGAACTTTTGCAGATTGCCGCCGGACAGGCTTTGCGCCAGTGCGTCTTCATCCGGTGTCTTGACCTTGAAGCGGGCAATCACCTCGCGGGCAAATTCGCGCACCTGACGCCGCTGTATCCACGGCCCCTTGAGCATGCCGGCGCGGTTGGCACCGGTAAGCAGAGCATTGTCGGCCAGACTCATTTCCGGCACTGCGCCGCGCCCGAGCCGTTCTTCGGGCACAAAACCCAGCCCCAGACCCAAAGCCCTGCGCGCGCCCGGCCCCAGCTTGCCGGCCGCCACGCCGCGCAGCGACAGCACCCCGGCGCTATCCAGCTTTCTCTCGCCGGACAAGGCGGCCAGCAGCTCCTGCTGGCCATTGCCGGAAATACCGGCGATGCCGACGATCTCGCCGCCCCTCACCTCCAGCGACACATCGTGCAAGGCAGTACCGAAGGGATCGTCACTCTGTAGCGACAAGCCTCGGACCGCCAGACGCACCTCGGCGGGCGCTTGCGGCGGCAGCGTACAGGCCGGCAACTCGCCGCCTATCATCATGCGTGCCAGCGACTCGTTGGACTCCAGACGCGGATCGGCCTCGCCGCTGACCCGCCCGCCACGCAATACGGTGGCGCGCTGGCACAGCTCGCGGATCTCGTCCAGCTTGTGGCTGATATAGAGAATGCTGCAGCCTTCGCTGGCCAAGCGGCGCAAGGTAGCAAACAGCTGTTGCACCGCCTGCGGCGTCAACACCGAGGTCGGTTCATCCATGATCAGCAACCGGGGCTTTTGCAGCAGGCAGCGTACGATCTCGACGCGCTGCCGCTCGCCCACCGACAGGCTGTGCACCAGCCGCGCCGGGTCCAGCGGCAGGCCGTAACGGATCGACACCTCGCGGATCTCGTCGTGCAGCTCGCCCTGCGGCCGGCCGATGGACAAGGCGATGTTCTCGGCAACAGTCAGCGTCTCGAACAGCGAAAAATGCTGGAATACCATGCCGATGCCCAGCTCGCGCGCCGCTGCCGGGCTGGCAATTGCGACGCGCTGCCCTTCCCAGCGGATCTCGCCGCCATCGGGGCGGGTCACGCCGTAAATGATCTTCATCAGCGTACTTTTTCCGGCACCGTTTTCGCCCAGCACGGCGTGAATTTCACCGGGTGCGATCTCAAGATCGATCGCATCGTTGGCAATCACCGACGGATAGCGTTTACAAATACCGCGCAAAGACAGGCGCGCGACAGCGGGAGGGGCATTCATGGCGGCAGACTCCAGAAGAGGGGGCCGGCGCCGATGCGCTAGCACTTAGGCAGACCCGGACATTAATCTCGGCATGGTAAATCTTTTGGCATTTTTGATAAAACAATTGTTTGCATTTCAAGTTTATAATGCCACGCATTAGCTGCCGGTTATTCAATACAGATCATCTTGCCACCCTAATATCTGGCAGTCCGTCATCTTGCGAATCAACTATTTGGCATCCCGCTTGCTTGCTACCGGATTCATTCCACACTAGGAGAAGTCACCATGTTGTCCCGCCGCACCCTGATCACCACCCTGCTTGCAGCCGCCTTCGCCAGCCCGGCCTTTGCCGCCGAACCGCTGAAAGTCGGCTTTGTCTATGTAGGCCCGGTCGGTGACGCCGGCTGGACCTACGCCCACGACCTGGGCCGCAAGGCCATGGAAAAGGCGCTGCCCGGCCAGATCAAATCCACCTATGTAGAAAGCGTGCCCGAAGGCGCCGATGCCGAGCGCGTGATTCGCCAGCTGGCCGCCGCCGGCAACCAGCTGATCTTCACCACCTCGTTCGGCTACATGAACCAGACGCAGAAAGTGGCACAGGCCTTCCCGAATGTGAAGTTCGCCCACGCCACCGGCTACAAGACGGCCAAAAACGTCGCCATCTATAACCCGAAGACCTACGAAGGCGCCTACCTGATGGGCGTGATCGCCGGCGGCATGACCAAGAGCGACACGCTGGGCTTTGTCGGTTCTTTCCCGATCCCGGAAGTGGTGCGCAATATCAACGCCTATACGCTGGGCGCGCAGAGCGTGAACCCGAAAATCAAGACCAAGGTGGTATGGGTGAACAGCTGGTACGACCCGGCCAAGGAGCGCCAGGCGGCCGAGACGCTGATCGCGCAGGGCGCCGACGTCATGGCGCAGAACACCGATTCGCCGGCTATCGTGCAGACGGCACAAGAGAAGGGCAAATATGCCTTCGGCTGGGATACCGATATGAAGAAATTCGGCCCTAAGTCGCAACTGGCTGCGGCAGTGATCAACTGGGGCGGCTACTACACCCGCACCGCCAAGGGCGTGCTGGAGAACAAGTGGAAGTCGGACAGCGTCGACTGGGGCATCAAGGACGGCATGATAGACGTGGTCTCGATCAACCCGGCCGTACCCAAGCCGTTGCTGGCCAAGTTTGATGCCAAGAAGGCCCAGTTTGCCGCCGGCAAATTCCACAGTTTCAGCGGCCCTATCGTCGATCAGGCAGGCAAAAGCATGGTCGCCGCCGGCCAGGTACTGCCACAGAAAGGTGTAGACACGATGAACTGGTATGTGAAGGGCGTGGAAGGCTCGATTCCGAAGTAAAAAAACGGGGTATCCATGCAAGACTCAGCCATCAAGCCTTGCTGGATACCCCGCTGCCCTGCGTGGCCCTGCTACCGGTCAATGACGGCTGGCAGGCGCACGCCTCAGGACTGACGCCCCTTCCAGCTGGCCGCACAGGTTTGCTGCAAATAACGCAGCGAACGCTCCATATAGCTGTCGTCCTGATAGGGGTCAGCCAGATGCACCTCGGCCTCGTCCCGCAAGTCTTCCAGCCACATCTGCTTCAACTCTTCCCTTTGCCGCACCGGCGCAAACTCTTCGATGAATTGACAGACCTTGCCGGATTCAAAGCCATGGGTCCTGAAATGGCTAATGATGGCGGCACCTTCCCGTTTCAGCAGCGTCGATTTTGGCTGCTGGCCGCTGGCAATTAGCAAGAACACGGTAGCGAGGGTGGCCGGATCGGTCTTGCCCCTGGTGATGCGCACCCAGGCCTGATAAGCCAGCTTGTCGAACTCGCCGCCGTCTTCATCCAGATTGCCACGGATAAAGAACATGCCGGCATGCTCGCCATGGATAAACGCATCCGGCTTGATGCTCTTGTCCCGAAGCAGAGGCAGTTTCTCCCGCTCAAACTGCGCCATCATCGCTGCCGCCATCGGGTGGAAAGCCTCCGGTACCAGCGGCAGCACGCTCTGCCATGCGTCAGGCTGCGGCCTGAAGGATGGTTTCCTGAGCGCCGTCAGCAATTGCACGAACGCAGCCTTGCCCGGCAGTGCGCCCGCACCTTGTCCGGCATGCCAGAGCAGCATGGCCGAAGCAATGATCTCTTCGGCCGAATGCCCGGCAAACTCATCCGGCCGGGTATTCATCTGGCTGGCGAGCCAGCGCGCAAAGTCTATCGTGCACTGCAGCTGCTGGCGCTCGGCCACTTCCTTGCGGTACGCGTCCACAGACATGGCAAAAGCGTAGGAGCGCTCATTCAGGAAGGCCTGCTCGTCGCCCGACGTGGCATGCAGCTCCAGCAGCGAGCCCGTCGGCAGCGCGTGCAGGCGCTTGAGCATGTCCGA
>NZ_JBOFOO010000034.1:0-2819 GCF_051659485.1 Craterilacuibacter sp.
ATCCTGTTGAAACTTTCCGGCGAAGCCCTGATGGGAGGGGATAGCTATGGTATCAATCGTCCCACCATCGAAAAGATCGTAGCTCAGGTTAAGGAGGTGGTCGACATGGGAATAGAGGTCGGCATCGTGGTGGGTGGCGGCAATATTTTCCGTGGTGTTTCCCAAGCGGCCTCCGGCATGGATAGGGCGACTGCCGATTATATGGGTATGATGGCCACCGTGATGAACGCGCTGGCGCTCAAGGATGCCATGGAGCGCGTGGGTGTCGTCGCGCGGGTGCAGTCGGCGCTGACCATGCAGCAGATTGCCGAGCCTTATGTGCGCGGCAAGGCAATGCAGTATCTGGAAGAAGGTAAAGTGGTGATCTTTGGTGCCGGTACCGGCAACCCGTTCTTTACCACCGACACGGCAGCGGCACTGCGCGGTATGGAAATGAACGTAGACATCATGCTCAAGGCGACCAATGTCGATGGCGTCTATACCGATGATCCGAAAAAGAATCCGGAAGCCATACGTTACCAGACGCTGACTTTTGACGAAGCCATCTCGCGCAATCTCAAGGTGATGGATGCCACCGCTTTTGCGCTGTGCCGCGACCAGAACCTGAATATCAAGGTATTCAGCATCTTCAAGAATGGTGCGCTGCGCCGCGTGGTGCTTGGCGAAGATGAAGGCACGCTGGTACACTGCTAAGCATTAGAACACGACGGGCGGAAACGGCGAGGGCGCCGCTTTCCGCCTTGTTTTTCAGAAATACATTGTGGAGTGAACATGATCAACGACGTCAAGAAAACGGCCGAGCTGAAAATGCAGAAGTCGCTGGAAGTCTTCAAGAACGACCTGAACAAGGTGCGTACCGGCCGTGCACATACCGGCATTCTTGATCACGTAATGGTTGATTACTATGGCAGCCCGGTACCGATTGCCCAGGTTGCCAGTGTCAACCTGATCGATTCGCGCACCATAGGCGTGCAGCCGTGGGAAAAGCCGATGCTGGCCAAGATAGAAAAGGCGATTCGCGATTGCGACCTGGGGCTGAACCCGGCTTCCATGGGCGATCTTATCCGCGTACCGATGCCGATGCTGACCGAAGAGCGCCGTCGCGACCTGATCAAGGTGGTGCGTAGCGAGGCGGAAGGTGCCCGTGTTGCGGTGCGTAATGTCCGCCGCGATGCCAATAATGATCTCAAAACGCTGCTTAAAGACAAAGATATCACCGAGGACGACGATCGTCGTACCCAGGATGATGTCCAAAAACTGACCGACAAATATATTGCCGAGATCGACAAGGCGCTGGCCGCCAAAGAAACCGACCTGATGGCGGTGTAAGGGGTTCGATTTGCTGGGTAGTTCAACTGTAGTGGTGCCGGGTGTGCATCTGGTGCCGCGTCATGTGGCTATTATTCTCGACGGTAACGGGCGCTGGGCCAAAAAGCGCTTGTTGCCGCGGGTTGCTGGCCATAAACGCGGCTTGGATGCGGTGCGTGAAACCGTCAAGGCATGCGCCGAAATGGGGGTCGAGTACCTGACCCTGTTTGCCTTCTCGACCGAGAACTGGCGTCGCCCGGCTGATGAAGTCTCTTTTTTGATGGGGCTGTTTATCAGCGCGCTGGAGCGCGAGGCCAAGCGCCTGCATGGCAAAAATATCCGCCTCAAGGTTATCGGCTCGCGCGAACGCTTTGCGCCCGAACTGGTTGCGCGTATTGAAGCCGCCGAAGCGTTGACCGCCGGTAATACCGGTTTGACGCTGGCCATTGCCGCTGATTACGGCGGGCGCTGGGATATCCTGCATGCCGTCAATCAGTTGATCGCCGAGGGCGTGGCTGAAATCACGGAAGAAGCCCTGTACGACAGGCTGTCTTTTGGCGATGCGCCCGAGCCCGATCTGTTTATACGCACCGGTGGCGAGCAGCGTATCAGCAACTTCCTGTTGTGGCAGCTGGCTTATAGCGAGCTGTACTTTACCGATTTGTTGTGGCCGGATTTTAATCGTCAAGCACTCGATGCCGCCATCGCTTCATACCGGCAGCGCGAGCGCCGCTATGGGCGTACCAGCGAGCAACTGCCGCCCGATCAACAACGAGGTTGATTCATGTTGAAGACGCGTCTCCTGACCGCCCTTTTTTTGCTGCCGTTAATGCTTTCGGCATTGTTCTTTTCCCCGCCCGCTGTCTGGGCGGCTTTTTCTGGGTGCATCGTCGGGCTGGCGCTATGGGAATATTCCCGTCTAGCCGGCCTTACTGGTTTTGTGAAGTGGGCTTACCTCGGCCTGTCCGGCTTGCTGGCATGGGCCGCATGGGTGACTGGCTTGATCCTGCCGGTATGGGCGCATTTTGGGGTGCTGGCTTTCTGGCTGCTGCTGGCACCATTATGGCTGGCCAAGCGTTGGCGTTTGACTAGCCAGTCCGGCGCAATGCTGCTGGGCTGGGTGATGCTGTTCCCTTGCTGGTTTGCCTTTATCGAATTACGTCCGGCTCCACAGGCGGCGTATACCCTGCTCGCGGTCATGGGGCTAGTCTGGGTCGCTGATGTGGCTGCTTATTTTTCCGGCCGCGCCTTTGGCAAGAGAAAACTCGCACCGGCGATCAGTCCGGGTAAAAGCTGGGCTGGCGTGTATGGTGCGATGCTGGCGGTGGTGGCGTATGCCGCCTTGGTGACGCATTTGGGCTGGGTAAGTGTCAGCTTGCCGCTGCTGATTCTGGTGCCGCTAGCACTGGCCTTGACCATGGTTAGTGTGGAAGGCGATCTGCTTGAATCCTGGTTCAAGCGTGCAGCGGGGATTAAGGACAGCAGTACGCTGCTGCCCGGTCATGGCGGGG
>NZ_JBOFOO010000035.1:0-3935 GCF_051659485.1 Craterilacuibacter sp.
CGGCGCATGTCGCGCTGCTGTTCGCCGTTGGGCATGAGTTCGTATTTAAAGGCTTGGAGTCGTTGCATATGACCACGATACAGATTTGCCGAAACACGGCGCAAGTGGATTTGCTAAATTAATGGACGCCTGCGGCGTCGCGATGCCTGCCGCTGCCATGCCCCGTTCTACACGGGGCATTTTTTCATCTAGAATGCATTACATCGTCCACATTGAGTGCCAGCCATGTTCCGACTCGTTATTGCCGACAAAAATTTCTCCTCCTGGTCTTTACGTCCGTGGCTGGTTCTCAAGATGGTCAACGAACCCTTCGAGGAAATACCGCTACACCTCTACCAGCCGGATACACAACAGCACATCCTGCAATACAGCCCCAGCGGCAAAGTGCCGGTCTTGTTTGACCATCATCTGCGTATCTGGGACTCGCTGGCGATTTGCGAGTATCTGGCCGAATGCTACCCCGCCGCCCAGTTGTGGCCGCGCGAGCCGGCAAAAAGGGCCACCGCGCGGGCGATCACGGCCGAGATGCACTCGGGCTTTAATGCCCTGCGCCAGAACCTGCCCATGAATGTTGTGTTGCAGCAGCATGATACGGTGCGGGATGAAGCCACCCAGGCCGATATCGAGCGCATCAGCGCCATCTGGCAAACACTACGGCAAGAACATCAGGGAAACGGGCCATTCCTGTTCGGCCACTTCACGCTGGCCGATGCCATGTACGCCCCCGTGGTGCTGCGCTTTGCCAGCTACGGCATCAACCTGCCGCCCCTGGCACAAGCTTACGCCGAGCATATGCATGCCCTGCCGGCGATGCAGGAATGGATAGCCGGTGCCCAAGCCGAGCAAGACGGCACACAAGACTGATCGTTGACCAAAGTGGTGGCGCACCATTCATCAGAGTTTGCTAAACTAGCGCGCTTTCCCGGGAGCAGCATATGAGTACACCCTTTATTATCGGCGTCGCCGGTGGCAGCGGCAGCGGCAAAACAACCGTCACCTGCAAGGTGGTCGAGACGATAGGCAGCGACAAGGCTGCGGTCATCATTCAGGACAATTACTATCGCGACCAGAGCCATCTGACGATGGAACAGCGCCTGCATACCAACTACGACCATCCGCATGCGTTCGACTGGCCGCTCTTGATCCAGCATATCGACGACCTGAAAAACGGTGTACCTATCGAAATGCCGATCTACGACTTTGCCAATCACACCCGTGCCGCGCAGACCGAAACCGTGGTCGGTGCACCGGTCATCGTGATCGAAGGCATTTTCGCGCTCTACGATCAGGCACTACGCGACCTGATGTCATTGAAGATTTTTGTCGATACCGATGGCGATGTACGCTTCATCCGCCGTCTGGAGCGCGATATCGCCGAGCGCGGCCGCACCATGCCCAGCGTCATCGAGCAGTACTTGGGCACGGTACGCCCGATGCACAACCAGTTTGTCGAACCGACCAAACGCTTTGCCGACGTGATCCTGCCACACGGCGTCAACGACCCGGCGGTCGACCTGATTACCGCGCGCGTCGGCAACCTGCTGAAGTAAGCATGCGCCACCCCGCAAAAAAGGCCGGAATCATTCCGGCCTTTGTTTTGCGACGAGGGTTTTAAAGCGCCGTAATCGGGATTTTTTTGCCGATTTTGCCGCGCCATTCGGCAGGCCCGGTCTGGTGTACCGACGACCCCTGGCTATCTACCGCCACCGTCACCGGCATGTCTTCAACCTCAAACTCGTAGATCGCCTCCATGCCCAGGTCGGCAAAGCCCAGCACGCGCGAGGCCTTGATTGCCTTGGACACCAGATAGGCCGAGCCGCCGACCGCCATCAGATACACCGACTGGTGCTTCTTGATCGCATCGATGGCCGCCGGGCCGCGCTCGGCCTTGCCTATCATGCCCAACAGGCCGGTTTCAGCCAGAATTTGCTCGGTAAACTTGTCCATGCGTGTGGCGGTCGTCGGGCCTGCCGGCCCCACCACTTCGTCGCCGACCGGATCGACCGGGCCTACGTAATAGATAAAGCGGCCGGCTAAATCCACCGGCAACTTCTCGCCCTTGTTCAACATGTCGACCATGCGTTTGTGTGCGGCATCGCGGCCGGTCAGCATCTTGCCGTTCAGTAACAGCACTTCGCCCGGCTTCCAGCTGGCAACGTCTTCGCGGGTAACGGTATCCAGATTTACGCGGCGGCCGCCGGCATTGTCGTAAGGAATGTCCGGCCAGTCTTCCAGCTTGGGCGCTTCCAGCTGCGCCGGGCCGCTGCCATCCAGATGGAAATGTACATGGCGCGTGGCCGCGCAGTTCGGAATCATCGCCACCGGCAAGGATGCCGCATGGGTTGGATAGTCGAGGATCTTGACGTCGAGCACGGTGGTGAGCCCGCCCAGGCCCTGCGCACCGATACCCAGTGCATTGATTTTTTCCAGCAATTCCAGACGCAGCTCTTCAACACGGGTCAGCGTCTCGCCGCGGGCAGCTTTTTCCTTCACCAGATGGATGTCCACCGGCGCCATCAGGCTTTCCTTGGCCAGCAGCATCGATTTTTCCGGTGTGCCACCGATACCGATACCGAGGATGCCCGGCGGACACCAGCCGGCGCCCATGGTCGGAATGGTCTTGAGTACCCAGTCGACCAGCGAGTCCGACGGGTTGAGCGCATAAAATTTGGACTTATTTTCCGAACCGCCGCCCTTGGCGGCACAGATCACTTCAAGGTGGTCGCCCTCGACTATCTCGTAGTGCACCACCGCCGGCGTATTGTCCTTGCTATTGGTGCGCTTGCCGGCCGGATCAAGCAAGACCGAGGCCCTGAGCTTATTGTCCGGATTAAGGTAGGCACGGCGTACGCCCTCGTTCACCATCTCCTGTACCGACAAACTGGCGTCCCAGCGTACATTCATGCCCACCTTGAGGAAGACCACGGCAATACCGGTATCCTGACAAATCGGGCGATGGCCTTCGGCGCACATGCGGCTGTTGACCAGAATCTGCGCCATCGCATCCTTGGCAGCCGGGCTTTCTTCGGCCAGATAAGCCGCGTACAGCGCGTCGATAAAGTCCTTGGGGTGGTAGTAGGAAATGTATTGGAAGGCGTCGGCAATACTCTGGATGAAATCATCCTGACGGATCGTACTCATCGGGTTTCTCCACGGTTGGGCATCAGCTGAGTGCCCGGCAATAGGCTGGGCACGACCTGTTTCATTGTTGGCCAGCATTGTAGAATGCACACCGAGTTGCGTCACGCCAAGAATATGGCGCTTGCAAATAGACGACTGGTCTATTAAGATGCCTACCATGTCCAGACACCCGCTCTACCCTGATACTCAGGCCCATATCCTAGACACCGGCGACAGGCTGATCCAGCACCGCGGCTTTACCGCGCTGGGGCTGGCCGAACTGCTGCGCGAAGCCGGCGTCCCCAAGGGCTCGTTCTACCATTATTTCAAATCCAAGGAAGACTTCGGCATCGCCCTGCTAAGCCGCTACTTCGCCAATTACGACAGCCAGCTGCTGCTGTGTCTTGGCGACGGTGCGCCGGGCAATCCGCGCCAGCGTCTGCTGGCTTATTTTGCCCGCTGGGTCGAATTGGCCGAGTGCAATGATCACAGCACGACCTGCCTGGCCGTCAAACTCGCAGCTGAAGTCTCCGACCTGTCCGAGGGGATGCGCGAAGTACTGGATCACGGCATGAACCAGGTCATCGCCCGCCTGGCCTGCGCCATCCGAACAGGTATTGCCGAAGGCGCACTGGCCCCGCATGAACACCCCGAACAACTGGCCGAGTCGCTCTACAGCAACTGGCTGGGCATGGCACTACGCAGCAAGGTCGCCCGTGACAGCGCGCCACTACGCCGCCTGCTGGACGAAACCGCACAACGCTTGCCCGCCCCGATTTAAACCCCTTACCGCCCTGGCCGACAGGGCGGTTTAC
>NZ_JBOFOO010000036.1:0-3421 GCF_051659485.1 Craterilacuibacter sp.
TGGGCCTTTTTGTTACTGCTCGGCAGAGAGGTAACGTTCAATGGGAAAGCGGCAAAGCGTGGTCTGCTGCTGCACTTGCAAGAAATTATTGATAGCCATTCGAGCCTCTTTTTCTGGTGTTTTCTGCGTTTTCTTGAGAAAACCATGTAGCAATACCAGGCCGTTTTCCTTGCTTTGCATAAATAAAACGCGTGCTGACTCCTTGCCGCAGTCGACACGCAGTTTATAAATAGTGCCTTTATATCCCCAGATTTTTGAATTGAGTGTTTTCAAACTAGGGCTAGTGTGAATTTGGCTAAGGGTGGCGTAGGCCAGTATTTTTTTACAAATAGTAGCCGCCAATTTTTTTGATACGTGGTCAAGGAAGAACGTAAAGTTCTTGCCTTTGTCAGAAGTGATAGGCAAAAGATAATTGATATTCATCAGTTTGCACTCCATGGCTGCGTCTGATAGAAGCAGGATATGATGATTTACGTCGGGATGGGGTGGGTAGACGCAAAAAATCCGAAGCATCAGCTTCGGATTTTTGAATTCTGGTGGAGGTAAGCGGGATCGAACCGCTGACCTCTTGCATGCCATGCAAGCGCTCTACCAACTGAGCTATACCCCCGTATCTGCCGCTGTGTTTTGCAGCAGAGGCCGTACTATAAAGTCAGCCGGTTTGTTCGTCAAGCCCTGTTGTGACTTAACACTCGACAATATTCACCGGCAGCTCGATAAAGTGGATGGCCAGCCCGCCGCGCGCGGTTTCCTTGTACTTGCTGTTCATGTCGGCGCCGGTGTCGCGCATGGTCTGGATCACGCGGTCCAGCGAGATGAAGTGTTTGCCGTCACCGCGCAGGGCCATGCGTGCGGCGTTGATGGCCTTGACCGATGCCATCGCATTGCGCTCGATGCATGGCACTTGTACCAGTCCGCCGACCGGGTCGCAGGTGAGGCCCAGATTGTGTTCCATGCCGATTTCGGCTGCGTTTTCGACTTGCTCGGGTGTGCCGCCCAGCACTTCGGCCAGCGCGCCTGCCGCCATCGAGCAGGCGGAGCCGACTTCGCCCTGGCAGCCGACTTCGGCGCCCGAAATCGAGGCGTTGAGCTTGAACAAGATGCCGATGGCACCGGCAGTCAGCAAGAAGCGCACGATGCCGTCGTCGCTGGCGCCCGGTACGAAGCGGGCGTAGTAGTGCATCACGGCCGGAATGATGCCGGCTGCGCCATTGGTCGGTGCGGTGACAACGCGGCCGCCGCCGGCGTTTTCTTCATTGACGGCCAGTGCGTACAGGTTGACCCAGTCCAGCACGGTCAACGGGTCGCGTAGCGCGGCTTCCGGCGAGGCCAGCAGCTGGCGGTGCAGGGCGGCGGCGCGGCGCTGCACTTTCATGCCGCCGGGCAGGGTGCCTTCGCGTTCGCAGCCCTTGACTACGCAAGCCTGCATCACCTGCCAGATTTTCAATAGCTCGGCGCGGATGGTGGCCTCGTCGCGCCAGACCAGTTCGTTTTCCAGCATGATCTGGCTGATCGGCTTGTTGTGTGCCTTGCACAGCGCCAAGAGTTCGGCGCCCGAGCTGAACGGGTGGGTCAGGGTAGAGGCGCCGGGCGGGATGAATCCGGCATCAATTGCCGCCTCGTCCACCACGAAGCCGCCGCCGACCGAGTAATAGGCGCGCTTGGATAACAAGACACCCTCGGTATCGAAGGCTTCGAAGGTCATCGCATTGGGGTGATAGGGCAAAACGGCTTTTTTGTGCAGGATCAGGTGCTCGGTTTCGATAAAGCGCACCGGATGCTTGCCCAGCAGATTGATCTGGCGGCCTTCGCGGATTTTGGCCAGTTTGGCCGGCACGGAGTCCGGATCGATCAGCTGCGGCTCTTCACCGGACAGACCCAGCAGCACGGCGATATCCGAGGCGTGGCCCTTGCCGGTGGCGCCCAGCGAGCCGTACATCTGGGCACGGACCATGCTGGTGCGGGACAATAGATTGTCGCGTTGCAGGCGGCCGACAAAGGTGCGCGCGGCGCGCATCGGGCCGACGGTGTGCGAGCTGGAAGGGCCGATACCGATCTTGAACAGGTCAAAAACACTGATAGCCATGAGGGTCTCCGCTTATTGTTGTTTGCGTTGTTTTTCAGATGCAAGCACACGCTTGCATTAATACGGCGAACTGTAAAAGAACACGCATCCAGTACGCAAGCATTGTCCGGTGTTTATGGCTGCGGGCTGCTTTTGCCGGCTATTTAATGATTTAAGCATGCATGTTTTGCTATTTTTAAGCCAACGCCTTGAAATTTTCGCGGGCTCTTGCGGCCTCTTGCTGGCCATGCCCGCCGCGCACGCGTCTGTCGCTTATTCCCGTTAGGCGCGTACCCGTCAAACAGTTGCAGGCGCACCCGTAAGCAGGCGCCTGTCCGGGGAGGCGTCACGCTGTGTTTTAGCCATGCTTGACTATGCTTTTTGTTGAATTTCTATTTTTTTAATTTCTGTATGGCATTTTTTGACTATAAAGCAGCAGCAAGCCTCCCTTTATATCTCTCTTTCACTTGGACTTTGGCAACGATGTGGCCAGCCCTGCAGCGTTTTTTCGCCAACCGTACCATCTGGCAGCGCATGGCTGCGTTTGGCGGCATGGCTTTGCTGATCCTGGCCGCCGCCAGCCTGACGGCCTTGCCGCGTCTGGCGCATATGACGCGCTTGTCCGGCGATTTTTACCATCAGGTTTATCGTGGTTCGCAGTTGTCTTCCGAAGTCCGCTATGAGGTCTTGTGGGGGCGGCGGCTATTGCGTGACCTGATTATGGAGCCGGATGCGGCGATGCGCACTAGCCTGCAGCAGGAGCTGATACGCGGGGATGCCCGCGTGTTGGCTGCTCTGGATGCGCTCGGCCGCTTGGGGTCGGCGCAAAGCCGTATCCCGATGCTGGCCGATACGGCGAAGACGCAATTCGAGCGTTATCTGGCTGAGCGCGGGACGGCGCTGGCGCTGGCCAATGTCGGGCGCAGCGACGAAGCCTGGGCTTTGACCCTGTATGTGGCCAGGGATAGCCCGGTACAAGTGCTGGATGAAACGCTGGCTGAAATTCGCCGACTGAGCGATGGCAGTGCCGGCGCGACCTGGCGGGGCATTGCCGACAATTACCAGGCGGAAGTCCGGGCCACGCTCTTGTGGTTTGTTCTGGCTGCGCTCTTGTTGCTGGCGTGCGCATGGTGGGTGACGCGGGCTATCCGGCGGCCACTGGAGGCGCTGACTTCTGCGATGGCTGCGATTGCCGATGCCCGTCTGGATACGCCGATTCCTGCACTGGCGCTGCAAAATGAAAGCGGGGAACTGGCCCGCCATCTGGCGCGTTTGCGTGATGTGTATCGGGTGATGGAAGTGCAGCGCTGGGTCAAGGTGCAGACGGCACATCTCGCGTCCGAACTCCAGCAGGCC
>NZ_JBOFOO010000037.1:0-4605 GCF_051659485.1 Craterilacuibacter sp.
ACCACCTACGATATCGGCAATGACTATAGCTAAAGTACACCACCCAGCCTAAAAAACAGACATGTCAAGAGAAGCAATAGGCGTAAAATCAATGCCACTCTGCAATTTTCTATTTGAACTTCTTAGCTCTGCAGTTCATTAAGAGCACAAAAATAATTTTCATGTGGCAGCCAAGCTTCCATATCAAAGGGCATAACATGCACAAGTTACGCGTTATTTTCGATACCGACCCCGGGCTTGACGATGCTATCGCCCTGCTGTTTTTGCTGGGTGCCCGCGACGAGATAGAGCTGCTGGGGGTGAGCTGTGTTGCCGGCAATGTCGGCATTGAGGCGGTCAGCCGCAACGCCCGCATCATTTGCGAATGGGCCGACCGGCGCGACGTCGAGGTCTATGCCGGTGCGGCCCGCCCGCTGGTACGCCATCTGGTGACGGCAGAACATGTACACGGCAAGACCGGTATGGAAGGCGCGCCCATGCATACGCCAAGCATGGCACTGCAGGCCGCGCACGCCGTCGATTTCATCATCGATACCTTGCGCCGCGAACCGGCCGGCACCGTCACCCTGTGTCCGGTCGGCCCGCTGACCAATATCGCGCTGGCGCTATTGAAGGCGCCCGATATTGCGCCGCGTATCCGCCAGATCGTACTGATGGGCGGTGCCTATTTTGCCGGCGGCAATGTCACCCCTGCCGCCGAATTCAACTTCTATGTCGACCCGCATGCGGCGCAGCAGGTGCTGCACGCCGGCATTCCGCTGGTGATGCTGCCGCTGGATGTCACCCACAAGGCCTGTACCTCGGCGCGCCGCGTGGCGGCACTGGCGTCCTTGCCCAACCATTGCGGCCCGCTGGCCGCATCGCTACTGACCAGTTTCGAGCGCCATGATGTGAAAAAATTCGGCCAGATCGGCGCGCCGCTACACGACCCGTGTGCCGTGGCCTATCTGCTGGACCCGGCGCTATTTCAGGGGCGCGAAGTCAATGTGGAAGTGGAAACCGATAGCCCGCTGACGCAAGGCCATTGCTCGGTCGACTGGTGGGGCACGAGCGGGCGCGCCAGCAATGCGCTCTATATTACAGAAGTGGATGCCGATGCGATGTTTGCGCGCATGGCTCAAGCCATGATCAACCTGCCTTGACGCTTTTTCTGGCACAGGGCTGAGCTAACGCAAGGTAAGCGCCGGCAAAGCCATGCATAGTGGCCTTATACAAGATTGAATGAGGCCCTATCATGCAAAGCCCGCTCGTTCAGCGTTTCCTGCGCTATGCCCGTATCGACAGCCACTCAGACCCGGCCAGTCCTTCCGTTCCCAGCACCTTAGGTCAGCGTACGCTGGCCAGCGAACTCGCGGACGAGTTGCGGGCTCTGGGTCTATCCGATGTAGTGCTGGACGCCAATGGCTATCTGACCGCGCGCCTGCCGGCCACTTTGGGTTGCAGCGCGCCGGCCATAGGCTGGATCGCCCATCTGGATACCTCGCCCGACTTTCCGTCCCAGCCCCTGCATCCGCAGTTCATCACCGCATGGAACGGCAAGGAGATTGCGCTATCGGACAGCGGCGAAAAAATCTCGCTCAAGGCCTTTCCTGCCTTGCGCGCCTGCCGCGGTCACGACCTGATTACCACCGACGGCTATACCCTGCTGGGCGCTGACGACAAGGCCGGCATTGCCGAAATTGTCACCGCCATCGAAACCCTGCTGGCTGCACCCGATATCGTGCATGGCGACATCTGGCTTGCATTCACGCCGGACGAGGAAATCGGCCGCGGCGCCGATCATTTCCCGATGGAGCGTTTTCCCGCCAAATGGGCATATACGGTAGATGGCGGTGAACTGGGCGAGCTGGAATACGAAAACTTTAATGCAGCCTCGGCGACTATCCGTATCCGCGGCAATAATGTGCACCCCGGCATGGCCTACGGCAGCATGGTCAATGCGCTGACACTGGCCAGTGTGTTTCACGCCGGCATGCCGCGTACTGAGACACCGGAACATAGCCTGGGCTATGAAGGTTTTTTTCACCTGCACAAGATGAGCGGCAATACCGAAGCGGCCGAGCTGCATTATCTGGTGCGCGACTTTATCGACGAAGGCTTTGCCCGGCGCAAGGTCTTTCTGGCCGAGCGCATCGCCGCCTTCAACAACGAGCTGGACACTGCGCGCCTGACGCTGGAAATCTGCGACAGCTATTACAATATGCGGCGCAAGATCGAGCCGCATCCGCACATACTGGATATCGCCCGCGCCGCCATGCAGGACGCCGGCGTCAAGCCCAAGGTCAAGCCGATACGCGGAGGTACCGACGGCTCGCGCCTGTCCTTTATGGGCCTGCCCTGCCCCAATCTCTTTACCGGCGGCTACAACTTTCACGGCAAACACGAATGTGTCAGCATTCAGGCCATGCACAAGGCGGTCGAGGTCCTGATCGCCATCGCCCGCCGCACGGCCCAACACCCCGATACGGAACCCCATGACTGACAACTTCACCGAACTGGCGGCACGCACCGCCTTTATCATCGAGATAGACAAGCTCAAGGCGGTATTGCGCAAGAACAAGCCGGTGACGCTGGAACGCCATGAAAACTCGGCCGAACACAGCTGGCAGGTCGCCATGCTGGCGCTGACGATGACGCCTTATGCCGCGACGAACGTCGACATCGAACGCGTGATCCGGCTGCTGCTGGTGCACGATATCGGCGAAATCGACACCGGCGACACCATTTTTTATCAGGAAGAAGGCCAAGCCGAGCGCAAGGCGGCCGAGCTTGTGGCGGTGACACGGATTTTCAGCCTGTTGCCAACAGAACAAGCCGGCCAGATGCTGGCGCTGTGGCTGGAATTTGATGCCGGACAAAGTCCCGAGGCACGCTTTGCCCATGCGATGGACAGGATGATGCCCATCTTGCTCAACCTCAACCGTCAAGGGCAAAGCTGGCGTGAAAACGGCGTCAGCCGCGCTCAGGTACAAGACAAGGCCGTCAGTCAGGTGAGCGCCGGCTGCCCCGAAGCGGGGCGCTGGCTCACAAGCCAGCTGGAACAGGCCGCAGCACAAGGCTGGTTTGATCCGCAATAAGCATCAGGGGCGGTGCCCGTTTTATGAAAAACAGGCACCGCCCCTGATGAATGCAAAAGTGGCGTTTAGAACTTGTCGCGACGCTTGCCGCTGATGCCGTCAAACAGGCCGCGAATTTTGACCATGTCTGCATCCATATCCTCGGACAGGAAAAAAGGCGACATGATCCCGGCCTTCTTGTGGCTGAAATCGAGATAGGCCGGCACCACCGGTACACCGGCACCCTTGGCGATATGGTAAAAACCGGTCTTCCACTCGGTCACCTTGGCTCGGGTGCCCTCTGGCGGGATGATGACCACCAGTTTGTCCGACTCGTTGTAGACATCGATGATCTGCTGCACCAAGGAATTATTACGGCTGCGGTTGACCGGAATCCCGCCCAGCCAGCGCATCACCGGCCCCAAGGGCCCGGTAAACAGCGAATGCTTGCCCATCCAGTACACCTGTGCCCCCTTGGAGAAACACACGGCCAGCGTCACCGGGAAATCCCAGTTACTGGTGTGCGGTGCCGCTATCATCACGTACTTGGGAATGGCCGGAAAGTTGCCGTCTATCTTCCAGCCGGCAAGCTTCAGAAACAGGATAGACAACCATGCCATCAGCGGGCGAATGATGGGCGTAGTGAAAATGGTGTTGTGCATATAATGATGCGCTCGAGTCGCAGAAGTATGCCTTGCGGCCAGAAAAGTGCCCGCACTCTAACGCAAAAGCCACACCCGGACAATGGCACCCCACCCGTTTAGCATCAGAGGCCGCCCATCAAGCGACCCTGTACTACGGGATCAGGCTTGAGAACCCGTCCCCAAACGCCACAAGCTGGTCACCTCGGCCAAGCGCGCCTTGTGCAAGGCATCCACCGCCTCGATGGCCTTTTTGTGGGTCGGTTTCACATCCAACCGCCCCAGCACCACCAGTCCGGCATCGGCTATCCATGCCAATAACTGCTCGCGCGAGCGCAGACCCAGATGTTCGGCCAGATCCGACATAATCAGCCAGCCCTCGCCCTTGGGCGTCAGATGTGCGGCCAGCCCCGTCAAAAACCCGCGCAACATCCGGCTGTCCGGATCGTAAACCGCATACTCGACTGGCGAGCTAGGCTTGGCAGGCAGCCACGGCGGATTGCACACAACCAAGGGCGCCCGCCCCTCGGGGAACAGATCGGTTTGCAGCAAAGACACTGCGGCACTCACGCCCAGCCGCTGTAAATTATCGGCAGCGCACGACAGCGCCCGCGCATCCTGATCGGTGGCGATCACCTGCGCGATACCGCGCCTGGCCAGCACCGCCGCAAGCACACCGCTACCGGTACCGATATCGAAAGCCAGCTCGCTAGAGGGTAGCGGGGCCTGTGCCACCAGATCGACATACTCGCCGCGTATCGGTGCGAACACGCCGTAATGCGGATGAATGGTTGCCCCCAGCGCCTTGACCATCACCCCTTTTTTGCGCCACTCGTGTGCGCCGATCAAACCCAATAGCTCGCGTAGCGACACCAGCGAAGCCTTGCTTGCCGGGCCGTAAGCCTCGG
>NZ_JBOFOO010000038.1:0-7170 GCF_051659485.1 Craterilacuibacter sp.
TGCATCGGGGTGCACCTCTTGGGTCAGGATGGATAGGGGTTTTCCAGCTGCTGCATCATCTGCACCAGATAGGCCTTGATCTGCACCTCATCGCACCCCATCAGAATGGCATCTTCATACGCATCCTGCGCCATTTGCGCGAGCTCTTCCAGATTCTCGCGCATCACCTTGATTTTTTCGACGCAGGCGAGGATGTTGCCCTCACCATCGCGCCATACTGGCATATCCAGCTGCATGGCTGTTCCCCATAAAGGCAGATGCCCGCCTAAGCGGGCATCGTGCGGTTGATTCTGATACGTTCAGCTACTTTTTTTCTGGGTCGCCGTTTTTTTGCCTGATGCTTTTGAGCTGGCCGTTTTTTTGGCCACCGGCTTTTTGCTACTGGTCGACTTTTTGGCGCTAACCGAATTTTTACTGGTGCTGGCCTTGCTGGCTTTTGCGCTAGACCGGTTTTTTACACTGCGCTTTTCCGCGACGGCCTTGCTACGCACTGTCGCCTTGCTGCTGCGCACGGCAGGCACAGCCGCCTGACGGGTACGCGTGACCTTTTCGACAGCAGGTGCCGCAGCTTCCATCTGAACAGACTGCCCCCGCTGCACACGGCGGGCGCCATTATACCGCTTAGCCCAGTAGCTGTTCCCCATATTGGCAACTTCGATGTTCTTGCCGGTGCGCGGGGAATGGATAAACTTGCTGCCACCCAGATAAATACCGACGTGGGAATTTCGAAAACCACGGGTATCGAAAAACACCAGATCACCGGCGGCCAGTTCATCACGCTCAAGTGCCCGGCCAACACGGCCCATTTCGGCAGAAGTACGCGGCAGATTCACCTTGAGCGACTTCTGGAATACATATTTGATAAAGCCACTGCAGTCCAGGCCCGAAGTCGGAGAGTTGCCGCCAAAACGGTAGGCTACGCCTATCAGGCTCATGGCCTGCAACAACAGGTCGCCCACGGCCTCCTCACCCGGCGCGGAGGCAAAACGGGCGATCGGATCGGACTGCTCTTCGTTCACGGCAAATTCCCTGAGCTGCGGCTCGGGAGCCGCATAAGCAAAGGTCATGAAAAATGCAAAAAACAGAGCTAGCAAGGATAAAGGCAATTTCATACACTGCACTCTATCGAACGAGGCCTGTAGTGTAAAGTCAGTGCCCGAAAACATCTGGATAAACATGCTAAGAGAAACGCTGCTTGCCATGCGCGACCTGCCCCGCTTGCGGGAAATCACCGCCATTCTGGTGCACCATGGCCTGGGACGCTTTGCCGAACGGCTGGGCCTATCCAGCGCCATGGCACAGGTGGCCAAGCTATTCAGCCACACGCAGGTAGAAGCGGCGGCCAGTATCCCGACACCGGTACGGCTGCGACTGGCGTTTGAAGAGCTGGGGCCAACCTTTATCAAACTCGGACAAATCCTTTCTACCCGGGTCGATGTGTTCCCGCCCGAGTGGATAGCCGAATTCGAAAAGCTGCAAAACCGTGTCCCGCCGATTGCCGCCAGTCAAGTTAAGGCCTTGGTCAGCAAGGCTCTGGGGCGGCCACTGGATGAAGTCTTCGACGACTTCGAGGTCGAGCCCATAGGGGCAGCCTCCATCGCCCAGGTGCATAAGGCACGGTTAAAAGACGGCACGGTGGTGGCCATCAAGCTCAGGCGGCCGCATATCGTCGCCAAAGTCGAAGCCGATCTGCGCATCCTCGACCATCTCGCCTATCTGATCGAGATGGAGTTTCCCGAGACACGCCATTATCAGGCTCGCGAAATCGTGGCCCAGTTTGCCCGTTCGCTCAAGCGCGAACTGGATCTGGCGGCCGAAGGCCGCAGCATGGACCGCTTCGCACGCGACTTCAGGGAAGACCCGTATATCGTGGTGCCACGCGTGCACTGGGATTACAGCAATAGCGAAATCAATGTCCAGGACTATATCGCCGGCATTGCCGGCGGGCGGTTGGAGTTGCTTGCCGCTGCCGGGCTGGATGCCGGCCTGTTGGCGCGCCGTGGCGCCGACGCAGTGCTGAAGATGATTTTGATCAACGGTTTTTTTCACGCCGACCCGCACCCGGGCAATGTGTTCTACCTCGCGGACAACCGCATCGCCTTTATCGACTTCGGCATGGTCGGACGGCTATCGCATGTGCGGCGCGACGAGATCGTCGACTTGCTGTCGGCGCTGGCGCGGCGCGATGAGCGCGCCATGAGCGATGCACTGATTGAATGGACCGGGCGCAATCCGGTAGACGAGCAGCGCTTTGCCTATGACGTGTCCGAACTGATGTTCCAGTACGAGCATGTGCCGCTGGGTCAGCTCAACATCAGCCAGCTGATTATCGACATCATGGCACTGATCCGTGACCACCATATCGTACTGCCAGCGGATCTGGCCATGCTGTTCAAGGCGCTGATTACACTGGAAGGACTGGGCCGCCAGTTGGACCCCGACTTTTATCTGGTGGATCAGCTCACCCCCTTTGTTCACACGCTAATCAAGGCGCGCTACCATCCCAAGGCGCTCGCCCAAAAAGGCCGCCAAAGCCTGAGCGACGGCATTGCCATGCTCGCCGGCCTGCCGCACGATCTGATACGCATGGCACGCGACGTACGTCAGGGCAAGTTCCGCATCAATCTTGATCTTGCACGTCTCGACAACTTCGGCCGCCAGATAGACAAGAGCAGCAACCGCCTGACCATGGGCATCGTCACCGGCTGCCTGATCATAGGCTCCAGCATCGTCATGACCGTCAATGCGGGCCCCATGCTGTTCGGCCTGCCGCTCTTCGGCTTTCTGGGTTTTATGGTGGCCATGCTCAATAGCTTGTGGCTGATTTTTTCAATCTGGCGCGCAGGCAAGGAATACTGATGAAATCCGCCCTCGGCACTGCCTTGCTACTGCTGGCCCTGCCCGCCTGCGCGCTGGAAGTGGTAAACCTTAACTGGGCACACGCCAGCGAAATCGCGGCAGCCTTGCGCCCCACCTTGCAAACCGGTGAGTCGCTGTCCGCATTTGAAAACAAGCTGATCATCAACGCCCGCCCGGCGCGCGAAGCAGAACTGGCGCAGATAGCACGCGAACTGGATGTACAGCCCGCGATGCTGAATATTGAAGTGGAGCAGAACAAAGCAGCACAGGATCGCCGTATCGAGATCGATTTAGGGAATGGCTCGCAGGCTGGCGGCTGGTCAGTATCCAGCGGTAGCCGTCAGGGCAACAGCCGGCAAAACCTGAGCCTGCTATCGGGCAAGAGCGGCAGCATCAGCCTGGGCGAAACGCGCCCGCTACCATGGTGGTTTGCCGGCCATGGCGCGGGACAAACCGCCATTAGCGGCTTCGAAGTCACGCCAAGACTACGCGGCAATCAGGTCTTGCTGGATATCGCGGTGCGCAACGAGGCGCTGGGCAAGCACGACACCAGTCAACAACAAACACTGGTCACTACCCTCAGCGCTCCTCTGGGGCAATGGGTCACGCTGGGCAGCATTCATCAGGACGGGCGTGGTGGACGGATCTTTATTTTTGGCGGCCAAGCCCAAACAGGCCAAAGCGAGCGCACGGTGCGGCTGCGGGTCAACGCTCGGCAATAAAGGCTACCGCCTCGGACAGACGCTCGACCCCGATAATTTCCAGCCCTTCTATCGGCTGGCGCGGGCGATTGGCGGTCGGCACCAGTGCACGGGTAAAGCCGAGCTTGGCCGCTTCTTTCAGGCGCTCCTGCCCGCGCGACACCGGCCTCACCTCGCCAGCCAGGCCCAGCTCGCCAAATACCACCAGTTTTTCCGGCAAAGGCTTGTTGCGCAAGGATGACACCATGGCCAGCACCAACGCCAAATCGGCAGCCGGCTCGATAATCTTGACCCCGCCTACTGCATTGAGAAACACGTCCTGATCGGAACAGCTGACGCCGGCATGACGGTGCATCACCGCCAGCAATAGCGCCAAGCGGTTCTGGTCCAGCCCCAGCGCCAGGCGCTTGGGCTGGAAGCCGTGGGCGTTATCCACCAGCGCCTGCACCTCGACCAGCAAGGGGCGCGTGCCATCCTGACTGACCAGTACGCAGGAGCCGGGGACATCATCGCGGTAGGACGACAGGAAAATGGCGGAAGGATTGGACACGCCCTTGATGCCGCGCTCGGTCATGGCGAATACGCCCAGCTCGTTGGCAGCACCAAAACGGTTCTTGATCGCCCGTATCATGCGGTAATTGGAGTGGCTGTCGCCCTCGAAATAAAGCACGGTATCGACAATATGTTCGAGCACGCGCGGGCCGGCAATGGCGCCTTCCTTGGTAACATGGCCAACCAGCACGATGGTGATGCCCGATTGCTTGGCGATACGCGTCAACTGCGCCGCACATTCGCGCACCTGCGACACCGAGCCCGGTGCCGAGCTGACCTGATCGGAGTACATAGTCTGGATAGAGTCAATCACCGCCACGGCCGGCTGCTCGTCCTTGAGCGCGGCAATGACCGCCTCGAGCCGGATCTCGGCCAGCAGCCGCACATGACTGGCATCCAGTTGCAAGCGGCTGGCTCTGAGGGCAATCTGCTGTGGCGACTCCTCCCCCGACACATACAGCACCTTGCGGTTGGCCCCCATGGTCGCCAAGGCCTGCAATAAAAGGGTGGACTTGCCTATCCCCGGATCGCCACCCAACAGAATCACCCCGCCCCGCACCAGCCCGCCCCCCAGCACCCGGTCCAGCTCTTCCATGCCACAGCTCTCGCGCGGCACTTCTTCGGCCTGCACCGCCGACAGGCTTTGCACGCGCGTGGTCTGGCTGCTCCAGGTTTCGAAGCGCGGCGCAGCCGCCGGTGCCTCTACCGCCTCGACCAGGGTATTCCACGCATTGCAATGCGGGCACTTGCCCTGCCACTTGGGCGAGGCGCCGCCGCACTCGGTACAGCTATAAACGGTTTTGGCTTTGGCCATGATCAATCCGGAAATAGATAGATAGCAGGCCGGACAGCTGACAGCGCAGAGGCCGGACTCCATGAAATAAAGGACAGTGCCGCCTGTGCGGCACTGAAAACAAGAAAATCAGCCCGGCAAAGCCTGACGCTCGGCCGGCTGAGCCTGCCTGATGATCTCCAGCAAACGCTGCTGGTCGGCCTCCAAACCGCTGCCGATTTTAGGGGCCTTCACATTGCGCTCGCGTATTGCCGACAGCACGGCATTGACCTGCGGATCACTCTGCATTTGACGGTCGGCTTCCTCGCTACTCAAGGGCACCGGCCCCAACTGTACCGCCGCCGGCGCAGCCATGCTCTGCTGTTTACCCGCAGCGGGCCTGACTTCGGACGCCGCCTTTTTTTCAGCCGGTGGCACCATGGTGTCCAGCTTGTTTTTCACCATGTACTCATTCATTTCGCGCCAGCCGGCGTAAATCTGCGCCTTGTCGGCACTGTCATTGCGCAAAAAGCATTCTTCCAGTGAACGGCCGGTCTGGCGGCACGCCGCACCTATCGCCTTATTGGCATCATGGGTCAAGCCGGTGGCATTGCCTATCCAGTTGCAAGCCGACACCAGCACCAGTAACGGTAGCCAGAGGAATGCTTTCATATGCATCCTCCTCAGGCTGCCTGCGTCGCCGGCTGACGCAGGTCCAGACGGATAAACTCGCCACTGCGCCCCGTGCTCGCCGCACTCAGCCAGAAGAGGAAATGCGGCATCAGGTCCGCAAGTTCGCCGCGCTCACAGCGCGCCTCGCCCGGGTGGGTGCGCAGGCGTTGCGGAGAATTGACCGAGCCTGGCGTCAGCAAATTGACTCGCAGCCGGGGGAAAGCATCCCATTCGCTGGCGGCCACCTGCATCAGGAAACCCAGACCGGCGTGAGATGCGCCAAACGCGCCCCAGAAGGCCTTGGCCTCCTGACCATGCTCCTCGCCGACAAACAGCACCGATGCGTCCGGCGAGGCCTTCAACAAGGGCAGACAGGCGCGGGTGAGCGCAAACGGCGCCACCGTATTGATACGGTACTGGTTCATCCACTCATCGATGCCCTGATTGGCCAGCGGCGACAAGGCATACATATGCGACGCACAGTGCACCATGCCATCCAGACGCCCCAGCGTCTGGCCGATCTGGAACGCCATATTATTGAACTCTTCGTCACTGGCCTTGAGCAGATCCAGTACGATAGCCACCGGTTCGGGCAGGCCTTCCGCCACGATCGCGTCGTACAGGGCTTCGAGGCGCTTGCTATTGCGGGCCAGTAAAATAACGGTCGCACCATGGCGGGCGGCCGTTAAAGCCACCTGTTCGCCTATGCCCTGAGTCGCCCCGGTCACCAGAATGACCCGCCCTGCCAGGCAGTCTGCTGCAAAATCTTGTTGTGTCATGTTTATTCAGTCCAGTCTTGGATCACGGCCTCTGCCGCTGCCATGCCGCTTCTCACGGCACCTTCCAGTGTCGCCGGATAATCCTGGTTGACCCAGTCACCGGCAAGATAGCCATAGTTTACCTGCATGCGCGGCCCCGGTCGCCTCAAGCCCACACTGGCGGCGTAGGTCGCCCGCTTCTCGCGCACCACCCGCACAGACTTAGGCGGATCAATTCGCCCGCACACCCGCGCCAGATCGGCCAGCACTTCGGCAATCAAAGCCGCCTCACTCCCGCCGCCATCGTCACAGCTGATCACGGCAGCAATCACGCCGGCTTCGCCACACAATTGTTGGCGGTCAAAAAACCAGTGCACGCGCCCATGGGCGAGGCCGGTCATCAGTTGCGGCAAGGCCGGTTTATCGGCAAAAGCAAGGTATAAGGTCGTTATCGGCTGTGAACGGAAATTCTGAAGCTCGACCCCCGCCATATCGTGCGATAGCAGATGTGCCGCCTGCCACGGCGGCAGCGCCACGATCACGCGGTCGAAGCGTTCGCCATCGACCACTACGCCTTGCGCATCAAAATCCAGGCTACGCACCCGCTGCCGGCTTCTGCACGCTACGCCTTGCGCTTGCAGATAGCGCCATGCAGGCTCGGGCAATAGCTGCGACAAATCGACCCGCGGCAACATCAGGTCGCTATCGGCACGCGCACCACCCACGCTATCGCGCAGCACGGTCGCCAGCGTCTGCATGGAGGCGGTTTCCAGCGGGGTATTCAGCGCCGACAGCACCATGGGGCGCCAGAAGCCGTCACATAGCGCCTGACTCTGGCGGTTTTGTGCCAGCCAGT
>NZ_JBOFOO010000039.1:0-8022 GCF_051659485.1 Craterilacuibacter sp.
TTACGTTTCCAATCTTCTTGCAGTGCGAGTGTTTGGCATCGCCAAGCACTCACACCTATCGGTTGTTCGTGTTGTTAAAGAGCAGTGCCTATCCGCTTGTTTCGTTTGCGGCGTCAGCTGAGGAGGCGAAATATACGCAGCTTGCCAACGATGGTCAACACCTAAAACCGGCAATATCCAGCACGAACGCCCAAGTGTTTGATTTTAAATAAAACAAATTTCACCTGCACAGTAAAAAACAAGCTGAGAGATAATAGCGGCCTCAAGACTGGAGATTATTTTGTCAGCACCAACCTGGATTTTCGACCTCGACAATACCCTGCACAATGCCGATCACGGCATCTTTCCGCATATCAACCTATTGATGACCCGCTATATCATGCAACATCTGCAAGTCGACGAAGCAGAGGCCCACAGCTTGCGTAACCGGTATTGGCAACAATACGGTGCCACGCTGAAAGGACTGGTCAAACACCATGGCGTCGACCCGCACCATTTCCTGCACACAACCCACCCTAGCGAACACTTCGCTACGATGCTGCACTACGAGCCTTGCCTCGAATCGGTGCTGGCCCGCTTGCCCGGCCGCAAGATCCTGCTTTCGAACGGGCCGCAGCACTATGTGACAGACCTGCTATTGCGCCTGGGCATCTCGCACCACTTCCGTGCGCATTATGGCGTGGAGCGACTGGACTTTACCCCCAAACCGGATCCGGCGGCCTTTCGCAAGGTTCTGGTCAACGAAGGACTGCACGCATCAAACTGCATCATGGTGGAAGACAGCCTGCCCAACCTGAAGACGGCAAGACTGCTGGGGATGAAAACCGTGTGGCTGTCACACGAGGCACGCCGCCCGAACTATGTAGATGCACGCATCCGCTCGCTGCGGGAACTGCTACGCCTGCGGCTGTTTACTGCCCGCTGATTGCCACAACAAACCGGCCAGCACCACACAGGCGGCGTAAGGCCATAGCTGCGATAAAAAGGCGACCAGCGCATTCATATTGGCCAGATGTCCGTAGTGCCAGCGAAACAGAGACAGCATATCCGCATCACTACGTGCCAATGGCCATAGCGCAACCAGCGCCTGCGTCCCTAACAGCGCCAACAGCGCCACAACTGCCTGCAGCTTTTGGCCAAAACGCGTCACCAGCCATACCAGCAAGAAGCCGGCCGACAAGCCGGTCATGACGTATTGGTTGATCCATTCGAAAAAAGCCATGGGCTTGAGCAGAGTACCGGCAGCCAGTACCTTGAGAAACCACGCCAAGACCAGAGCGATGGTGATGGCGCGGGCGGTATAGCGGCGCGATGCCAGAAACGTCGTAATGAATAACAGAAATGCGGTCAGGTTCAGCATCACCCCGCCGGCTTCGACCAGCAGCAGGAATAGCATGGGGTTTGCCATCGGCGAAATAAAAGGCTGCGGCAAACCAATAGGCCGCACCACCACACCAAACAGCGGTATCGAAGGATCAAGCTGGGTCACAAACCACACCACAATCAACACGACCGCATAGTCAGCCATACTCTCGTGCCGGAAATAACGCTGCCGCCTCTGCCATACGCTGTGCCAAACACGCCGAAACCCGGGGCTCACCGCCAGCGTCGCCCCCAGCACTGCGCCAGCCATGTTGTACAGCATATCCAGATTGGACGAGACCCGCATCGGCAGAAACTGCTGGCCAAATTCGACTAAGAAGCTGACCAGCACAGACAGCACCACCGCCAGCAGCCAACCCCATAGCCGGTGGCGACAAGTCAAGGCGAGGGCAAAACCCAGTGGAAGATAAATCAGGAAATTAACCGCGTTATCAAACAGGCGGAAATAGTAGGGCAAGGGATAGCTGACGAACTCGAGCAGCGGCTGGCCGCTATAAACCCAGTCGGTAAACGGATAGAAGCTGGAAAAAACAATCACCACAAAGGTGATCAGGGCCGTGTACTGGGCCACATG
The DNA here is from genome assembly GCF_051659485.1 of Craterilacuibacter sp. Lineage (NCBI taxonomy): Bacteria > Pseudomonadati > Pseudomonadota > Betaproteobacteria > Neisseriales > Neisseriaceae > Craterilacuibacter > Craterilacuibacter sp. Next base: position 1,958 of record NZ_JBOFOO010000039.1, read on the forward strand.
GGAACGCTGGGCATTGGCCACGTCATGCAAAGCCTGATGGATGGATCACGCAAGCATACCTAGGCCTAGGTACAAACTTCAAGCCTGCAGCAGGAAAAATCCTGCCGCAGGCCTATACCAGCAAGCTGGCGACAGACAACAGGTATCACTTCAGCTTGATTTCAGCCCATAAGCGATTGAGCTCGCGTCGCTGACGACTATTGAGATCTTGCAACTGCTGCAAACGCGGCATATCCGCCTTGGTCGGAAACACAGCGGGTGATTTGGCGATTTCTTTATTGATAAAAGCCAACGATGCCGCATTAGGACTACCTGTCCCCATACTATTGGTCAGCTCGGCACCATTCTTGCCGTCAAGCATGAAGTTGATGAACTGATAGGCCAGATCTTTGCGTGGTGCATCTTTCAGTACCACGAAGTTGTCGACCGACATGGTATTGCCTTCTTTCTGCAAGCCATAGTTGACGACAAACGGGCGCTTGGCCTTTCTGGCGTCTTCGCGCGCCTGAACCATATCGTTGGAGTAACCCATGGCCACCACCATATTGCCAACGGTGAGTTCCTTGATGTAGCTCTGGTTATTGAAGGTTGCCCAGTAAGGCTTGGCCTTCAGAATAAGATCCCGCGCGGCCTTCCAGTCGGCAGGGTTCACCGAGTTGGCAGGCTTGCCCAGATACATCAAGGCAGCGGCAACCAGTTCGCGTTGCGAATCCAGCACCATCACCTTGCCCTTGATCTTGGCCAGAATGGCGGGGTCAAAGATCAACGCCCAGCTATTAGCCTTATCGGCAATACCCAGCTTTTTCAGCGCGGTCTCGTTGTAGCCCAGCACCGTCGTCGTCAACGAATACGGCAAGGAATACTGATTACCCTTGTCAAAGAAGGCATTCAGATAGGCCGGGTTCAGATTTTTGGCATTGGCGATTTTACTCTTGTCCAGCACCGCAGCCTTGCCCTGCCCTATCAGGGCCTGTACGGCGTAACCGGTCGGCACCACGATATCGTAACCCTTGGCACCGGCTGCCATCTTGGCCAGCATCTCTTCGTTATCGCCGTAATAGTCCTGTACCAGACGGCACTTGCACTGCGCCTCGAAACGCTTAGCGGCTTCGACAGACAGATAATTGTTCCAGTTATACAGATGCAGGGTATCGGCAGCAAAAGCCGGAATGGCGGTAAATAGCGCGAGCGACAACAGCAGTTTTTTCATGATTTTCCCTGCAACAACAGTGGTAATGAAATGGGGAAACAAGCAAACGGCCGGCAATCCACCGGCCGCTACCATCAGTTTTCGCCGCGCAAAGAGCTGGGCGACACGCGCGATGCGATCAAAATCAATACCAGCGTCAACAGCATCAGCAAGCTGGAGACAGCATTGACCTCGGGCGTGACCGCAATCTTGATCATCGAATAGATTTCCAGCGGCAGGGTCGAAGACCCCACACCAGCGGTGAAGAACGTAATCACAAAATCGTCAATCGACAGGGTAAAGGCCATCAGCGCGCCGGCGATAATACCCGGGCGGATAACGGGCAGCGTCACCAGGCGGAAAGCCTGAAACGGGCTTGCGCCCAAATCGCGCGCGGCTTCGATCAAGCTCTCGTCCATGCCCTGCATGCGCGCCTTGACCACAATCGCGACAAAGCCGATGCAGAACGCCACATGCGATAGCAAAATCGTAAACAGGCCCAGTTCGAGTATGCCCAGCACCTGATTGACCATCACGAAGAAGATCACCAGGCTGACACCGGTCAACAACTCGGGAATCGCGATCGGGGTCAGCACCAGAAACGGCAGAATGCGCAGCTTGTACTTGTGCATCGCCACCCCGGCCAGCGTACCCAGCAAGGTCGACAGCAAGCTTGCCGCAACGGCGATCATCAGCGAGTGCCAGGCAGCGGTCAGCATTTTTTCATTGCTGAACAGCTGCTCGTACCAGCGGAAGGTAAAGCCCACCCACTCTGCGTTCAGCTTGGAATCGTTGAACGAGAACACCACCACAATTACCAGTGGCAGATACAGGAACAGATAGGTCGAAATCGCCGAAGCCCATAGCCAGACGGATTGCTTTTTAGCCACGTTTCACCCCTCCCCTTGCCACCAAAGAACCCAGCGCGGCAATACCCAGCACGCCGATGGTCAGCATGATCGACAGCACGGCACCAAACGGCCAGTCACGCGTATCCAGAATCTGCTGCTTGATCAGGTTGCCTATCATGATCGAATCGGTTCCGCCCAGAATATCTGGGATGGCGAACATGCCCAGCGCCGGAATGAACACCAGCGCCGAACCGGCAAAAACCCCGGGCAAAGACAAGGGCCAGGTGATTCTCCAGAAACGCTGCCACGCACTGGCACCCAGGTCCTGCGCGGCGGCCAATAGCGACATATCGTGCTTTTCCAGATTGGCGTACAGCGGCAACACCATAAACGGCAGATGCACATACACCATCCCCACGATCACCGCGAAGGGTGTAAACAACAACTGCAAGGGCTCGAAGCCCATGCCGGTCCATACCCAGTTAATGGCCTTGGTAAACGCCGACTGCGGCCCGAGGATAATCATCCACGCGTAAATACGGATCAGGAAGTTCGACCAGAACGGCAGAATGACCAGCAGCAGCATCAAATCGCGGTACTTTTTCTGCGAACGCGCGATCAGCCATGCCAGAGGGTAAGACATCAGCACGCATATCAGCGTAGTCAGGCCGGCATAGCCTGCCGACTTGAGAAACAGCTCGAGATAGATCGGCTCTTCCACGATGCGCTGGAAGTTTTCCAGCGTCAGATCCCATACCAGCCGGCCTTCTTCGATGTTGTACATCGGCGCCAAGCCGCCGTAGTCACCCGGAAAACGGAAAGCCGCTACAAACATGATCCCGGTCGGAATCAGGAAAAACAGCACCAGATACACCAGTGGCGGCCACGACAGCAACCACTTGCCCAGTCGGTTTTGCGGCGTCATCAGCGGCCTCACTCTACGAGGAAGCAACCGGCGTCAAAACGCCAAGCCACTTCCACTTCATCGTTATCATCAAAGAACTTGGCCACGCCCGGAATATTGTTCGGCAACATGGTCTCTATCATCACGCCCTCGGCCACCTCGACGATGTAGATGGTCACATCGCCCAGATACAGACAGTCATGGATGCGGCCCTTGAAATAGGCCTCGTCCGGCAGATCCGGCAACTCCTTGTCCAGCTTGATCTTTTCCGGACGCAGCGCCAGCCAGCCTTGCTGGCCGGCCTTTACCCCGGCCACCGCCAGTGTTTTCACCTCGCCACAGCCCTTGATATCCACGGTCATGGTATCGCCATCCACAGACTTGACCCGGCCTTCCAGCACATTGCACTGGCCGATGAAATCGGCAACAAAGCGGTTCTTCGGGTTGCCATAGATATTCTCGGGAATATCCAGCTGCTCGACCTGACCATTGCTCATCACCGCAATCCGGTGGCTCAAGGCCAAAGCCTCGCCCTGATCGTGCGTGACATAGACAAAGGTAATGCCGATTTCCTTTTGCAGCTTGATCAGCTCCAGCTGCATTTCTTCACGCAGCTTGGCATCCAGTGCCGACAAAGGCTCATCCAGCAGCAGCAGGCGCGGGCGGTCGACCAGAGCGCGGGCAATCGCCACGCGCTGACGCTGGCCACCGGACATTTCGTGCGGGTAACGCTTGCCGAATCGGGTCAGGCGCACGTCTTCCAGCAGCTCATCGACTTGTGCATCGATCTTGTCTTTGGCCCAGCCGGCCATCTTGAGCGGAAAAGCCACGTTCTCGCGCACGGTCATGTGCGGGAACAGCGCATAGTTCTGGAATACGGTATGCACCGGCCGTTTTTCCGGCGGCACCTGCGACATATCCTTGCCATCAAGCAGAATCTGGCCCGAATCGGGCTGCTCGAAACCGGCCAGCATGCGCAGCAAAGTCGTCTTGCCGCAGCCGGAAGGCCCCAGCAAGGTAAAGAACTCGCCTGCCTCTACAGACAAGCTGACGTTGTTGACAGCGGTGAAGTCATCGAACTGCTTTACAACGTTGCGAATTTCAAGGAGAGCCATGAATCTTCCCCGCCCATAAAAAAGGGCGCAATTGTAGCAAAAAACCCCCCCGGTGAAAGACAAAATTGCCCTGATAATTCAAGACCTCAGCGCATTTTCTTGATCAGGAACAAACGTCGCCGCCACCCGCGGGCCAAGTAGCTATTTTTGCTGAACAAAATCAGCCACTCCCCAAATAGCCGGCCACCTGCCTAAGCGGCTTTGATGCGAAGCCTCGGAGCATCAAAGCCGTGCAACAACTGCTTTCATATAGCCCACCCTGCCGTTTTCTACCCGAACACAAGACATGCTGCCTTCGGCACCATGCAAAAAGGCGCCCCTCGGGACGCCTTGTATTTTTTGGCTGTCGTGCAGTTTAGAACTTGGTACCGATACCCAGACCGAACACCCATGGGTTGATCTTGAGCGTACCGAGATTGCCCAATGCTGGATGGGTTACGTCAGTTTTGATCCAAATTTTCTTCACATCAACGTTGACGAAGTAGTCCTTGTTGATCGCATAGTCGGCACCAATCTGCAGCGCGCCACCCCAGCTGTTCCTGTCGATTTCCAGATCATCAGCACCATACTTCAGGTCATTGTCGTAGAAGCGGGTGTAGTTGATACCGGCACCAACGTATGGGCGGAAAGCTGCTTCCGGCGCAAAGTGGTACTGCAGGGTCAGGGTCGGTGGCAACACAGACACTTTGCCCAGCGATGCACCACCAGCGGTCACCTTGTGACGGGTGGTACCCAGAATCAGCTCGGCACCAATATTGTTGGTAATCATATAGGTGAAATCCAGCTCTGGCGCCCATGCGCTGTCAACACCGACATTCAGCGCATCCAGCGTCTTATTAACAGACTCATCCGGGCTAACGTTGATCACGCGGAAGCGCGCCAGAATGTCGCCCTGAGCGGCGAAAGCAGGGGCGGCCATGGCGGCGATCAGAGCGGCAAGTGCGATTTTTTTCATCATTGTTCTCCAGTACTGGTTTCTTGTTTGCGTTTAAAATTCGTGACTCACACGGCTTTCTGTCAGACTTCTGCCGGCCCATGTTGCAGTGCGTGTCGTCAAGGCAGGAAAATATCAAAGCCAAGGTCGTGAAACTTTGAGCCAGATCATGAAAAGAACATAAATATGAAAAAGCCATATAAAGACCTGCGCGAATTCATCGCCCAGCTAGAAGCCGATGGCAAGCTCCAGCGCATCGCCCATCCGGTCTCCCCCAAACTGGAAATGACCGAAATTGCCGACCGGGTACTCAAGGCCGGCGGCCCGGCCTTGCTGTTTGAAGCGCCAGAGCAAGACGGCCAGCGCTACGGCTATCCGGTACTGGCCAATCTGTTTGGCACACCCGAGCGTGTGGCGCTGGGGATGGGCGCGAGTAGCGTCGCGGCCTTGCGTGAAATCGGCCAGACACTGGCTTATCTAAAAGAACCGGAACCGCCGCGCGGCCTGAAAGACGCATGGGACAAGCTGCCGCTACTGAAGCAGGTGCTGGCGATGGCGCCCAAGGTGGTCAGCAAGGCACCGTGCCACGACATTGTCTGGGAAGGCGACGAAGTCGACCTGGAAAAGCTGCCTATCCAGCACTGCTGGCCGGGCGATGTGGCACCGCTGATTACCTGGGGGCTGACCGTCACCCGTGGCCCGAACAAAAAACGCCAGAATTTGGGCATCTACCGCCAGCAGGTGATAGGCAAAAACCGCGTGATCATGCGCTGGCTGGCACACCGCGGCGGCGCACTGGATTACCGCGAATTCTGCCAGCAGCACCCGGGCCAGCCCTACCCGGTGGCGGTGGTACTGGGCTGCGATCCGGCGACCATACTTGGCGCCGTCACCCCGGTACCGGACACCCTGTCCGAATATCAGTTTGCCGGTCTGCTGCGCGGCAGCCGCACCGAACTGGTCAAGTGCTTAGGGTCGGATCTGCAGGTACCGGCACGTGCCGAGATTATCCTCGAAGGCCATATCCACCCCGACGACACCGCCATGGAAGGCCCGTACGGCGACCACACCG
>NZ_JBOFOO010000040.1:0-11026 GCF_051659485.1 Craterilacuibacter sp.
CCTGATCACCCCGATCAAGATGACGCTAGAGTCTGCTGTCGAGTTTATCGACGACGACGAACTGGTTGAAATCACACCGCAATCCATCCGTATCCGTAAGCGTTTCCTGCAAGAGCACGATCGCCGCAAGAACCGCAACGCCTGATTCAGGTTTGCCGGATAGAGAAAAGCCCGACGCTAGCGTCGGGCTTTTTGTTGGTTTAGCTTAAGGCGAGACCCAGTCCCATGCCGATCAGTGTGGCCGCGAAAGTGGGCAGGCAGCGTAGCGCCAGTGCCCGCCCGCCCAAGGTGGTGATCAGTCCGAACTTGAACGCGCTGTTGGCGGCGATGGCCAGCAGCATGGCGACAATCAGGCTGTGTTCATCTATCTGTGCCTTGCCCAGCATCTGGTATAGCGTCAGCGTGATGGCATCCACATCGTTCAGGCCGCTGATCAGGGCCACAAAATAGAGCCCCTTGCTGCCGAACAGCTCGTTAAGCCAGGCGCTGACTATCAGTACCACGGCAAACAGCACGGCAAAGCCCAGTGCCAGACGTAGCTGGGTCGGGTTTTGCAGCTCCAGCCCATGCTGGGGGCGGAGCATATGATCCTTGCGCAGTATCAGCCCTGCCGCCAACAGGCCAAAAATCAGCGCGGGGAGTAATAGTTTGGCAACAGCGGGCAGTGCGGCCGGCATGACCAGTGCGGTGACCAGCAGCAGGCGCACGAACAGTACCAGATTGGCTAGCAGGATGATCTGGCTGGCCAGTGGCAGCGCATCCGGATGGGCTCGCGCTTCGCGCGCATAGACCAGGGTGGTGGCGGTCGAGGAGACCACGCCACCCATGATGCCCAGTATCGGTGCGCCAAAACGCGGGCCTAGCGTCTTGAGCGCCAGAAAACCGGCCAGGCCCACGCCGACGATCAGTACCACCAGTAGCCAGACCTTATAGGGGTTGAACGCTTGGTACGGACCAAAGCTGTGATCGGGCAATAGCGGCAGGATGATAAAGGTCAGTGCACAAAACTGGATGATGGACAGCAGGTCGCGGCGGGATAGTTCGTGCGACAGGCTGGATAGCTCGCGTTTCAGATACAGCAGCAAGGTGGTGAGTACGCCCAGCGCGATGGCCAGTTGTACCTGGCCATGCCACACCAGAACGCCCAGGCCATAGCTGATGAATAGCGCGGCCTGAGTGGTGGTGCGCGAGTCGCGCAGGCGTTCGGGCGGGGAGGGCAAAAAGCTCAGGCTGCCGATCAGTAGCAAACCGATGGCCGGCAGCCACGGCGTTTGGGTGTGCTGTGCCAGCATGGCCAGCAAGGTGCCAAGCAAGGTGGCCAGCGCAAAGGTGCGGATGCCGGCGATGGTATCGGACTTGCGCTCGCGCTCGACGCCGATAAACAGGCCGATGGCGATGCTGGTGGCAAACAGCGGCAGGACTTCGAACGGCGTGCCGCTTAAACGCAGCCAATGGTTGATGGGGAGATCGACCATGGCTGCGTGCCCTTATTCCAGATGCTGACGGATGGAGGCTTCGATGCCGGCGGCGTTCAGGCCGCAGGAGGCCAGCTGCTGCGCCGGATCACCATGATCGACAAAGTGGTCGGGCAGTCCCAGTTGCAGTACCGCAGCGCCAAGCTTAGCCGCCTCCATCACTTCGATACAGGCCGAACCTGCGCCACCCATGATCACGTTTTCTTCTGCGGTCACGATCAGGCTGTGTGTCTGTGCCAGTTCGCGTACCAAGTCTGCATCCAGCGGTTTGACAAAGCGCATATCGGCCACGGTGGCGTCCAGCTTTTCGGCGGCAGATAGCGCCGGCTGTACCATGCTGCCAAAGGCGAGGATGGCGATGCCGCTCTTGCCCTGACGCCGGACTATGCCCTTGCCTAGCGGCATGGCGGACATCTCCTTGACGATTTCGGCACCACAGCCGGTGCCGCGCGGATAGCGCACTGCAGTCGGCGTGTCCTGCAGGTAGGCGGTGTACAACATCTGGCGGCATTCGTTTTCGTCGGATGGCGCCATCACCATCAGGTTCGGAATGCAGCGCAGGAAGGACAAATCAAAAGCACCGCCGTGGGTCGGGCCGTCGGCACCGACGAGGCCGGCGCGGTCGATGGCAAACATCACCGGCAGGTTTTGTAGTGCCACATCGTGGATCAGCTGGTCGTAGCCGCGCTGCAAAAAAGTCGAATAGATGGCAAGCACCGGTTTCATGCCGTCGCAGGCCATGCCGGCGGCGAAGGTGACTGCGTGCTGCTCGGCAATGGCGACATCGAAGTAGCGCTCGGCGTGTTCGGTCGCGAAGCGCACCATGCCCGAGCCCTCGCGCATCGCCGGGGTGATGCCGACCAGGCGGTGATCTTTCTTGGCCATATCGCACAGCCAGTCACCAAATACCTGCGTGTAGCTGGGCTTGCCGCCGGTCTTGCCGGCAGCAAGACCACTTTGTGGATCGAATTTGGCGACGCCGTGGTAGGCAATCGGGTCTTTTTCCGCCAGCTTGTAGCCTTGGCCCTTCTTGGTGACTACATGCAGGAATTGCGGGCCCTTCAGACTCTTGATGTTTTTCAGTGTCTCGACCAGCGTTTCGAGATCATGGCCGTCTATCGGGCCGATATAGTTAAAGCCGAAGGCTTCAAACAGGGTGCTGGGTGTCAGCATGCCCTTGACGTGCTCCTCGACCTTGCTCGCCAGCTCGCGTACCGGCGGCACGATGCCCAGCACCTTGCTCGAGCCTTCGCGCACGCTGCTGTAAAAGCGGCTGGACAAGAGCTTGGCCAGATAGTTGTTGAGCGCGCCTACATTGGGCGAGATCGACATATCGTTGTCGTTGAGGACCACCAGCAAATTGGTATCCATCGCGCCGGCACTATTCAGCGCCTCGAAGGCCTGGCCGGCAGTCAGCGCGCCGTCACCGATAATGGCGACACAGCTGCGGTCTATCTTGAGTGCCTTGGCGGCCACCGCCATCCCCAGCGCCGCGCCTATGCTGGTGGAGGAATGGCCGACGCCGAAGGTGTCGTACGGCGACTCTTCGCGCTTGGGGAACCCGGCCAGACCGTCTTTCTGGCGCATGGTATGCATGCGCTCCCGTCGTCCGGTCAGTATTTTGTGCGGGTAGGTCTGGTGCCCAACATCCCACACCAGTCGGTCGTCGGGCGTGTTGAATACATAGTGCAGGGCGATGGTCAGTTCGATGCTGCCCAGGTTGGAGGCCAGATGGCCACCGGTCTGGCTGACCGATTCCACCAGAAAGGCACGCAGTTCGCGTGCCAGCTGGGGCAACTGGGCGCGTGTGAGGCGGCGCAGGTCGGCAGGGCTATCGATGGTGTCGAGCAGGGCTGTTGTTGTCATGTATTGCTGTTCAGAAAGAGCGTTCGACGATGTAGCTGCCAAGCTGGCGCAATCTTGCGGCTTTTTCGGCGAAGGGTTCGAGCGCAGTGTAGGCATCGCTGGAGAGTTCACTGGCAAATTCGCGTGCACGGGCAAGTCCCATCAGACTGACGTAAGTCGGTTTATCGTTGGCGGCATCCTTGCCGGCCGTCTTGCCCAGCGCCTGGCTGTCGGCGTCGACGTCCAGTACATCGTCCACCACCTGAAAAGCGAGGCCCATGCACTTGGCGAAGTGATCCAGCGTGGCCCGCTCGTCTGTGGCCAGCGGCGTGCCGGCCAGCGCACCCAGCATCACCGATGCGCGTATCAGCGCGCCGGTTTTCATCAGATGCATATACTCCAGCTCGGGCAGCGACAGTGCCTGCCCGACACTGGCAAGATCAATGGCCTGGCCGCCAGCCATGCCGGCATGGCCCGAGGCGCGAGCCAGCGTCTGCACCATGGCCAGCTGGGTGGCGGGGCTGATGCCGTCCATGGGCTGCGACAGCAGGTCAAAGGCCAGTGTCTGCAGTGCATCACCGCTTAATAATGCGGTGGCTTCATCAAAAGCGATATGGCAGGTCGCCTTGCCACGGCGCAGGACATCATCGTCCATGCACGGCATGTCGTCGTGGATCAGCGAGTAGACATGGATCAGTTCGACCGCAGCGGCGATGCGTGCAAGATTTTTTTCGCTGGCACCGGTCAGTTCGCCTGCCGCGTAGACCAGTAGCGGGCGCACGCGTTTGCCACCCTCCAGCGTGCTGTAGCGCATGGCTCCATGCAGGGCGCGTGGCGCGTGGGCAGCATCCGGCAGCAGGGCCGCCAGCGTGTGCTCCATGTCTTGCTGGATGCCCAGCATCCACAGGCTAAAATTTTCAGCTTGCATCAGGCAGAACCAGAGGTTTGAGTTCGTCGTTTTCCAATACCTTGAGCTGCTGCTCGGCGTCGGCCAGTTTGGCCTGGCAGAATTTGATCAGCTCGGTGCCTTGCTTGTAAGACGCCAGAGCACCTTCCAGCGGCATGTCGCCACTTTCCATGGCTTGAATGATATCTTCCAGCTGGGCAAGTGCGCTCTCGAAGCTGGCGGCTGTTTTGGCGGCTCTGGCCATATTGTCATTCCTTAAGCATCAATACGTTTTGCCGCCCATTGTAGGGCTAACGCCCCGTCCTGCCTAGCGACAGGGGGCGTTAGCCGCGGCTTAGTCCGCTGCCTGTTCGCGCTTGGGGAAGGCGAGCGAGAGCAGAACCGAGCCGATGATGACGACGAACACCACCCCCAGGGAAATGGCGGTCGGGATGTGGAATACCTTGACGATCAGCATCTTGACGCCAATGAAGGTCAGCACCACCGCCAAGCCGAATTTCAGCAGGTGGAAGCGGTCGGCCACATCTGCCAGCAGGAAATACATGGCACGCAGACCCAAAATGGCGAAAATATTCGAGGTCAGCACGATAAACGGATCGGTGGTGACTGCGAAAATAGCCGGGATGCTGTCTACGGCAAACACCACATCCGACAGCTCTATCATCACCAGCACCAGGAACATCGGTGTAGCGTAGCGCAGGCCGTCCTTGACGATGAAAAATTTCTCTCCATGCATCTGGTCGGTCATGCGGATATGGCGGCGCAGGAACTTGAGGATGGGGTTATCGGCCAGATCAGCGGCTTCTTCCTTCTCCGGTAGCATCATCTTCAGGCCGGTAAACACCAGGAAAGCGCCGAAGATATACAGCACCCAGGCGAATTCCTTCACCAGTGCCGCGCCGACGCCGACCATCACCGCGCGCAGGATAATGGCACCGAATACACCATAGACCAGCACCCGGCGCTGATACTCGGGCGGTACCTTGAAGTAGGCGAAGATCATCAGGAAAACAAAGATATTATCTACCGCCAGCGACTTCTCGATTACATAGCCGGTGAGGAACTCCAGTGTTTTCTCGTGGGCGATGGCCGGGCCGAAGGCCGGGTCCAGCTTCAGGTCCCAGTACAGCCATGCTGCGAACGATAGCGCAACCGTGACCCAGACGCAGGACCAGGCCAGTGCTTCCTTGACCCCGACCTTGTGTGCGCCTTTTTTGTTGAGTGCGACAATATCGACCGCCAGCATGATCAGCACGGCAATGAAAAAGACGCCGTAAAAGAAGGGCGAGCCGATGTCCGGCATGGCCTGTTGCATGGGTAAGCTCCTGATGCGAGTTGACTGTCAGGGGCGTATTTCCCCTGACATTGTTATTTAACCGCATATTGTGGTGTAGTTGGCGCCATCTGGCTACTGCCAACATAAAGGTTGACCGGCATGAAATCGATTTTGATCAGCGGCTGTTCCAGCGGTATTGGCTACACGGTGGCACATGGGCTTAAAAAACGCGGTTGGCGCGTGTTTGCTACCTGCCGCAGTGCGGCCGATGTCGCCCGCCTGCAAGGCGAGGGCTTGGAGGTGTTGCAGCTGGATGTGGACGACAGTGCCAGCATTGCCGGCTGCGTTGCCGAAGTGCTGTCCCGTACCGGCGGCACCCTTGATGCGCTATTCAATAATGCAGGCTATGGCCAGCCCGGAGCGGCCGAGGATATTTCGCGCCATGCGCTGCGCGCGCAGTTTGAGACCAATCTGTTTGGCGCATGGGAGCTGATGAACGCGGTGCTGCCGGCCATGCGCCAGCAAGGGCACGGCCGCATTCTGTATAACAGCTCGGTGCTGGGGTTTGCCGCCATGAAGTATCGCGGCGCCTACAACGCCAGCAAGTACGCGATGGAAGGCCTGTGCGACACCCTGCGGCTGGAGCTTGCCGGCACGGGCATTGCTGTCAGCCTGATCGAGCCCGGCCCCATCATCAGCCGTTTTCGCCCCAATGCGCTGGCCAAGTTCCTTGAAAACGTGAATATCGCGGCCAGTGTGCACCGGGTGTCGTACGAGGCGCAGCTGGTGCGCCTCAAAAAGGAAGGCGAGGCGGCACCGTTTACCCTGCCCGAGTCGGCGGTGCTGGATGCGGTGCTCAAGGCGCTTGCCGCCGGCAAACCGGCAGCGCGTTACCGGGTGACCGTGCCTACGCATCTGTTCTGGTATTTGAAGCGGCTGCTGCCGACGCGGGTGCTGGACGCGCTGCTTGGCCGCGCCGCCTGATAGATGTGCCATACAAAAGGCCCCGCCAGATACCGTTCTGACGGGGCCTTGATTATTGCCGTGGGCGGATTAGCTGCTGCTTGCCACCGTGGCCGCAGCAGGCAGCGTGTCTTCGCCTGCGATACAGGCTGCGGCGGTGAACAGTACATCGGTGGACGAGTTGAGTGCGGTTTCGGCCGAGTCCTGCAACACGCCGATGATGAAGCCGACGGCGACGACCTGCATCGCGATATCGTTGGAGATACCGAACAGGCTGCACGCCAGCGGGATCAATAGCAGCGAGCCGCCCGCGACACCTGACGCGCCACAGGCGCATACGGCAGCAACGACGGAGAGCAGCAGGGCCGTCGGTACGTCAACCACGATGCCCAGCGTATGCACGGCGGCCAGCGCCAGTACGGTGATGGTGATCGCCGCGCCACCCATATTGATGGTGGCGCCCAGCGGGATGGAGACGGCGTAAGTGTCTTCATGCAGGCCCAGCTTTTTGCACAGTTCCATATTCACCGGAATATTGGCGGCCGAACTACGGGTAAAGAAGGCGGTGATGCCGCTTTCCTTCAGGCAGGTGAAAACCAGCGGGAACGGGTTGCGACGGATTTTCCAGAACACGATCAGCGGGTTGAGTACCAGTGCCACCAAGAGCATGCTGCCTATCAGTACCGCCAGCAACTGGGCGTAGCCCCATAGCGCGCCAAAACCGGTGGTGGCCAGTGTCGAGGCGATCAGGCCGAAGATGCCCAGCGGGGCGAAGCGGATTACCACATGCACGATAAAGGTGATGCCGTAGGAAAGGTCATGCACCACCAGCTTGGTACTGTCCGATGCATGGCGCAGTGCAATCCCCAGCGCGATGGCCCACGCCAGAATGCCGACGAAATTGGCGGTGAGTAGCGCATTGACCGGATTGTCGACCACATTCAAGAGCAGGGTCTTGAGGACTTCGGTGATGCCGCCCGGTGGCGACAGCTCGCCGCTGTGCGAAACCAGCGTCAGCATGGTCGGGAAGGCAAAGCTCATCATTACCGCCACCAGTGCAGCGGAGAAGGTGCCCAGCAGGTAGAGCACCAGAATAGGGCGGATATGGGTAGGCTGGCCTTTTTTATGGTTGGCGATGGAGGCTGCCACCAGCACAAACACCAGTATCGGTGCCACCGCTTTCAGCGCGCTGATAAACAGCGAGCCCAATAGCCCCACCGATTTGGCGGCTGCCGGTGAGACCAGCGTGAGTATCACGCCGGCAACGAGGCCGAGCAAAATCTGGCTGACGAGCGAGCCTTGGGTAATGTAGCGGATCAGACGATGCATGTTTTTCCTTTGTACCCGGCTTGTGCTGCATAGGCGCGCAAGCCTGTTGTTGTCGTTCTCCGGATGGCCGGACTATGCCGGTCTTGATTCCAGATGGATGGGAAAGCCAGTCTAGCTTTAAAAGAGTGTGCTTTGGAAGTGCTTGTATACATTCGATTGTTTTTTGTCGCATCAAGACAAGTTGTCGCCCGCATGGTATGCCCGGCGTGCCGGCAAGACGGGGCAGGCTGCGGTGCGTTATAATCGGCGTCATTTTTTTGCGTTCTTACAAGACACCTGACACGACCATGGAACTTGCCAAAAGCTTTGAACCGGGCGACATCGAGCGCCGCTGGTACGACACCTGGAATCAGGCCGGCTACTTCAAGCCGAGCATGGATACTTCCAAGCCTTCTTTCTGCATCCAGTTGCCGCCGCCTAACGTCACCGGCACGCTGCATATGGGGCATGCCTTCAACCAGACCATCATGGATGGCCTGGCCCGCTACTACCGCATGAAGGGCGACAACACGCTGTGGGTGCCGGGCACCGACCATGCCGGCATCGCCACCCAGATCGTGGTGGAGCGGCAGTTGGCCGAGCAGGGCGTGTCGCGCCACGACCTGGGCCGCGACGCGTTTATTGGCAAGGTGTGGGAGTGGAAGGAAAAGTCCGGCGGCACCATCACCAGCCAGATGCGCCGCGTCGGCTGCTCGGTGGACTGGGACAAGGAATACTTCACCATGGACGACAAAATGTCGACCGCGGTGACAGAAGTCTTCGTGCGCCTGTTCGAGCAAGGCCTGATCTACCGTGGCAAGCGTCTGGTGAACTGGGACCCGAAACTGGGCACCGCCGTGTCCGACCTCGAGGTGATCTCGGAAGAAGAAGACGGCAAGATGTGGCATATCCGCTATCCGGTGGTCGGCTCTGACGATGTGGTGGTGGTTGCCACCACCCGTCCGGAAACGCTGCTGGGTGACGTCGCCGTCGCCATCAACCCGAGCGACGAGCGCTACCAGCACCTGTTGGGCAAGCAGCTCGAGCTGCCGCTGACCGGCCGCACCATTCCGGTGATTGCCGACGACTATGTCGATGCCGCCTTCGGTACCGGCTTCGTCAAGATCACCCCGGCGCACGATTTCAACGACTATCAGGTCGGCAAGCGTCACGCCACCCAGCTGATCAATGTGATGAGCCTGGAAGCCACCATGCTGGCCAAGGCGCAGGTATTCGGCTTTGACGGCAGCGCGCAGGGCGGTTTCGACCTGCCGGCCGCCTACGCCGGCCTGTCCACCAGCGATGCCCGTAAGGCGATGCTGGCCGATCTGGACGCCGCCGGCCTACTTATCGAAACCAAGCCGCACAAGCTGATGGTGCCGCGCGGCGACCGTACCGGCTCGGTGATCGAGCCTTTGCTGACCGACCAGTGGTTTGTTGCGATGACCAAGGTGGGCGAGGGCGACGCCACCGGCAAGAGCATCACCCAGAAGGCCATCGACGCGGTGGAATCGGGCGAAGTGCGCTTCGTGCCGGAAAACTGGGTCAACACCTACAACCAGTGGATGAACAACATCCAGGACTGGTGTATCAGCCGCCAGCTGTGGTGGGGCCACCAGATCCCGGCCTGGTACGACGAAGACGGCAAGGCCTATGTTGGCCGTACGCTGGAAGAAGTGCAGGCACAGGCACCGGGCAAGACCCTGCGTCGTGACGAAGACGTGCTCGACACCTGGTTCTCGTCGGCACTGGTGCCGTTCTCCAGCCTGGGCTGGCCGAACGAGACGCCGGAACTGAAAGCCTTCGTGCCGTCGCAAGTGCTGGTCACCGGCTACGAGATCATCTTCTTCTGGGTTGCCCGGATGATCATGATGACCACCCACTTCCTGGGCAAGGTCCCGTTCAAGGACGTCTACATCCACGGCATCGTGCGCGACCACGAAGGCAAGAAGATGTCCAAGTCCGAGGGCAATGTGATTGATCCGGTCGATCTGATCGACGGCATCGACCTGCCGCGCCTGACTGAAAAACGCACCACCGGCCTGCGCCGCCCGGAAAAGGCGCCGCAGATCGCCAAGTCCACCGAGAAGCTGTTCCCCGAAGGCATTCCGGCCTACGGCACCGACGCGCTGCGCTTCACCATGGCCAGCTACGCGAGTCTGGGCCGTTCGGTCAACTTCGACTTCAAGCGCGCCGAAGGCTACCGCAACTTCTGCAACAAGCTGTGGAACGCCACCCGCTACGTGATGATGAACGTCGAGGGCAAGGACTGCGGTCAGGACGAAACCCTGGCGCTGGAATACAGCTTCGTCGACCAGTGGATCATCGGCCGCTTGCAGCAGGCTGAAGCCGACGTCACCCAGGCGCTGGAAACCTACCGCTTCGATTTGGCGGCGCAGGTGATCTACGAGTTTGTGTGGAACGAGTACTGCGACTGGTATCTGGAGCTGAGCAAGGTCCAGCTGCAAAACGGCAATGAAGCGCAGCAACGTGCCACCCGCCGCACCCTGGTGCGCGTGCTGGAAGTGGCGCTGCGTCTGGCCCACCCTATCATGCCGTTCATCACCGAAGAGCTGTGGCAGACCGTGGCGCCGCTGGCCAATGCCAAGAACAGCGAGTCCATCGTGATCGCGGCCTGGCCGGTCGCCGTGCCGGAAAAAATCAATGCCGCGTCCAACGCGCGCATGGATGCTTTCAAGGACATGGTCAACGCGGTGCGCAACCTGCGCGGCGAGATGGGCCTTGGCCCGGCGGTGAAAGCGCCGCTGTTTGTCGAAGGTGCCGACGACTGCGCCGACTTCCTGCCTTATATCAAGCTGTTGTGCCGCATTTCGGAGGCCTCCATCGTCGCCGCGCTGCCGGCTGACAGCGATGCACCGGTCGCCATTTCGGGCAATGCACGCATGATGCTGAAGGTGGAAATCGACAAGGCCGCCGAAAGCGCGCGTATCAACAAGGAAATCGGCAAGACCGAAGCCGAACTCGCTCGACTGAACGGCAAGCTGGAGAAGCCGGGCTATATCGACAAGGCGCCGGCGCATCTGGTCGAGCGCGACAAGGCGCAACTGGCTGAGTTCAGCGACAAGCTGGACAAGCTGAAGGCGCAGTTGATCAAGCTGGCTTGATACGCAAGCGTCATCCATGATAAAACCCCTGCCATTGTAAATGGCGGGGGTTTTTATTTTGGAGATTACTTTAAGTGCAGGAAATGATGGTGATGTGTTTGATTCAATTAAGGAGGCTTATGATATT
>NZ_JBOFOO010000041.1:0-5677 GCF_051659485.1 Craterilacuibacter sp.
AGGTTGGCAAGGCGCTCCTCGCCTTCCTTGCGGTCGGCTTCATACATGGCGCGCAGGCCGGAGCGGTCGATAATCAGGCTGATCATCTCGGCCAGATTCAGGCGCTCGCGCTCGGCCCGCAAGCTTTCGACCAGCAGCACGAAGGTGGCCATCGCGCCGGCGCTGCGCCCCCCGCTACCGCCGCAGGCTGCAGCCCATAGCGTGACGCCCTGCTCGCGGCTGATGGTCTGCAGGTTTTCGATCGAGCGCGCGCCTATCTTGCGCGCCGGCACATTGACCACGCGCAGCAAGGCGTTGTCGTCGTCCGGATTGGACACCAGACGCAGATAGGCCATCGCATGCTTGATTTCCTGACGCTCGAAAAAGCGCAGGCCGCCATAGATGCGGTAGGCAAGGCCGGCATTGACCAGCGCATGTTCCAGTGCCCGCGACTGCGCATTGGAGCGGTACAGCACCGCCATATCGGACAGATTCCAGCCGTCGCGCACCAAGGCCTTCACTTCGTCGCAGACAAACTCGGCCTCATCCCCGTCGGAATAGGCTTCATACAGGCGGATGGATTCGCCTTCGCCGGCATCGGTCCACAGATTCTTGCCCAGACGGCCATCGTTTTTCTCGATCAGCGCATTGGCGGCGGTCAGGATATTGCCGACCGAGCGGTAATTCTGCTCCAGCCGCACCGGGCCTTCGATAGCGTAATCCTTGAGCAAGGAACGCATATTGCCGACTTCGGCACCGCGAAAGGCATAGATGCTCTGGTCGTCGTCACCGACGGCAAACAGCGCCGCCTCGTTACCGGCCAGCAGGCGCAGCCACGCATACTGCAGCAGGTTGGTATCCTGAAACTCGTCGACCAGAATATGGCGAAAACGGCTGCGGTAATGCTCGGCCAAAGCAGCATTGCGCGACAGCAGCTCATAGCAGCGCAGCAAGAGTTCGGCAAAATCGACCACGCCTTCGCGCTGGCACTGCGCATCGTAAGCGGCGTAGATCTCTATCAGCTTGAGAGTGTAACTGTCGTGCGCCGACAGCTCGCCGGCACGGCGGCCGGCTTCCTTATTGCCGTTGATAAAGGCGGCGACCGCCTTGGGCAGGAATTTTTCGTCGGAGACCTCGAGGATTTTCAACAACCGCTTGATCGCCGACGACTGCTCTTGCGAGTCCATGATCTGGAAAGTCTGCGGCAGGCCGGCATCGCGGTAATGGATGCGCAGCATGCGGTTGCACAGGCCGTGGAAAGTGCCTATCCACATGGTGCGGGTATTGACCGGCAGCATCGCCGACAAGCGGGTCTGCATCTCGCGCGCAGCCTTATTGGTAAAGGTCACGCCCAGGATGGCCGTAGCTGCGGCCTGCCCGCTAGACAATAGCCAGGCGATGCGCGTGGTCAGCACCCGCGTCTTGCCGCTACCGGCACCGGCAAGAACCAGTGCGCTTTTGGCAGGCCAGGTAACGGCGCGCAATTGTTCGGGATTCAAACCGGCGAGAAGATCGGCACTCATGGGGGCAAAGCCTTGCTGGAGAAACAAAACAGGGATTCTACACCAGCGGGGGGAATGGGACGTGGGACGTGGGACGTGGGGAGTGGGGAGTGGGGAGCTTACTCCCTATTCCCTATTCCCTATTCCCTATTCCCTATTCCCTATTCCCTATTCCCCACTCCCTATAATCAGAAACCGATGCTGGCCCCCAGATAGGCACCGTCAGCGATCTTGCGGTCGCGGCGGCTGTCGTTACGCTCGACCTTGAATTCGCGCCAGCCGGCTTCGACGCCGATCAGGGGCAGCGGTTTCCAGCGCAGGCCGGCCATGGTGTCGCTGACCTTGCTGACGCTGCCGCTCGCTGCCGACTCCGGTGCCCAGTAGCCCTGAACGAAGGCTTCGGTCGAGAACGGCAGGTCTACCGTCACCCGGCCACCCAGCATGCCGGCGCTGGCCTGGCCACCGGCATCAACCCACATGGCCTTGCCGCCCAGATCCACGCGGGCAAAAGGCACCGGCAGGCTGAAAGTCAGGCCGACACCGCCGGCTTCCACCGTGCCGTGTTCGTCCGATTGCAGATAGTCCAGCGTAATACCGGGGCCGAAGCCGGTGGCGGTACGGCTGATAAAACCGCCGTGTTCGGTGGCGGCAACCGTCAGGTCACCGGCCAATGCAGGCAAGGCAGCAGTGGCCAGCACGGCGGCCAGCAGGGTCTTTTTCAACATCGCTTATTTCTTTCAGATCAGACAGGAAAAACGCCGCACCAGCCGGTGCGGCAAACAATCAGTCGGCAATCAGGGCTTCCAGCTCGGACAAACGCGTCTTGAGCGCCGCCACTTCGGCTTCCAGTGCCGCCACGCGCCCGGTCAGGCCTACCACAATGGCCTCGTCATCTTCATTGCGCACGGGGGCTGTCACGGCCGCCAACACCGGCTCGCCCGACAGCAAGTGCGCCCAGCGTGCCTCGCGTGCCCCGGGCTGGCGCGGCAGATGCACGACCAGCGGCGGGTATTTGTCGGCCAGCGCCTGCAATGCAGTTTCGACTTCGTCCACCCCGGAAAAGGCATAAATCCGTCCGGAACGGGTGCGGATCTCGGCCGGCGTCTGCGGGCCGCGCAACATCAGCATCGCCAGCACCGCCATCCGTGCGCCCTCGATATTCCAGACATAGGGCAGGCGGTGTTCATACTTGGCGACCCGCGAGCCGGCAGGCAGGCGTTCGGCCACCAGCTTTTGCGCCATCAGCGATGCCAGCGCAGCGCTGATATCGGCATCAGACAGGCTCAGTACCGGTTCGCGGCTGGTCAGTTGATTACAGGCTGACAGCAGGGTATTCAGCGTCAGCGGATAGGTATCGGGATTGAGCGCCTGTTTTTCAATCAGGCAGCCCAAAACCCGGACTTCGGCAGGGTCAAGTTGATGCGTATCCATAATGCCTCCTTGCGACGGCATCCATGATCGCATCAAACCCGACATCCTGCATCACTTGCCCGACAGGGCCAGCAGCCTTTCCATCTCGTGCTTGAGCGCCAGTTCATGATGGCGCTGCTTGCGCTCGTCCTGCGACAGTGCCTTGTATAGCGACACCATCATGCCGACCATAATCAGGGCAAACGGCAGCGCCGCGATAATCGACACGCTTTGCAGGCCCTTGAGCCCGCCACTGGCCAGCAAGATCAGCGCAATAGCCGACACCAAGACCCCCCACACCAGCTTGACCCGATGGCCCGGATTGAGGTTGCCGTTGCTGGACAGCATGCCCAGCACAAAGGTGGCCGAATCGGCCGAGGTGACAAAGAAGCTCAGAACCAAGAGCATGGCCACGCCCGAGATCAGCGTGCCGCCAGGCAGCCCGGCAAACATATGATAAAGCGCGGTAGAGGCATCACTGCCGGCGGCAGACACCAGATCGACATGACCGAATAGCTGCATCCACAAGCCGGTACCTCCGAATACCGAAAACCAGATAAAGCTGGCCAAAGCCGGCACAAACAGCACGCCGATAACAAACTCGCGAATGGTGCGTCCTTTGGAGACACGGGCGATAAACATGCCGACAAACGGTGCCCAGGTAATCCACCAGGCCCAGTAAAACAGCGTCCAGCCGGCTACCCATGGGTTCTGCGAATACGGCGTCAGCTTCAGGCTCTGCGCGATCAGGTCATCCAGATAGTCGCCCAGCGTGGTGGTGAAGATATCGAAGATAAACGCCGTCGGCCCCAATATGGCCACCAGTAGCAGCAAGCCGACTGCCAGCCACAGATTAAAGCTGGACAGGATGCGGATGCCGCGCGTGAGGCCGGTCAGCGACGACAGTACGAACAACACGGTGGCGGTGGCAACCACGGCAAAAGTGGTCCAGCCGCCACTTGGAATCCCGAACAGGTAGTTTAAGCCCGACTCGATCTGCAGGGCGCCAAAGCCTAGCGAAGTCGCGACCCCGAAAGCAGTCGCCAGCACCGCCAAGATATCAATGGCCTTGCCTAGCGGCCCTTCCACCCTGTCACCCAGCAAGGGGCGGAACACCGAGCTGATCAGCCCCGGGGCGCCACGATTAAATTTGAAATAGGCCAGCGCCAAGCCCATCACGCAGTAAATCGCCCACGGATGCAGGCCCCAGTGAAAGAAGGCAGCATGCATGGCCATGCGGGCCGCTTCCGGCGTCTGCGCTGCAATGCCCTGCGATGGAGAAGCGAAGTGCAACAGCGGCTCGGCCGTACCCCAGAACACCAGGCCGATCCCCATGCCGGCAGAAAACAGCATGGCAAACCAGCTTCCACGGGAAAACTCGGGCTCGGCATCTTCACCGCCCAGACGGATCAAGGCAAAACGGCTGAATGCGAGATAAAGGGCAAACAATAGAAATCCGAACACGGATAACAGATAGAACCAGCCGAAACGGGCAATGGTCAGCGACAAGATGTCGGCGGTGAACTGATTGAGTTGCACGGGCATAAACAGGCCGAGCAAGACGAAAAGAGCGGTAAGTGCCAGCGAGATACGTAAAACCATACTGCCTCCTTGAGTGGCCTGTCATCCGTGCGCGCCATACCGGGGCAGGAAAACAGTGCCAGGGTTGGTGGATCAGTTGACTCAAGGCGAGCCGATGCGGACAAGGCCGCGATACCCGGGGAACGGGTGTTCATCAAGACGGGCGTATAACCCGGACAAGAAATAACTCAAAAAACATAAAATGCGGGCAAAGCCTATCATCTTTGCACGATGCGACGCAAACCGCATTGCCGCTACCGCTTGACAGCCACCCGCACTGGCGCGACCCTAGCGCCCCCTGCATCCACCAGCCTAGCCACCATGCCCAGAGCCGATCTTCTACTGGTCGAACAAGGCCTTGCCGCCTCGCGCACGGCCGCCCAAAACCTGATTACCGCCGGGCGGATCAGCATCATCCGTGACGGCCAGACCACGCCGCTGACCAAGGTCAGCCAGAAACTGGCGGCCGATACCCGCTTTAGTATTGTGCCGGATGCTGCCGACCGTTATGTGTCGCGCGGTGCGCTCAAGCTGGAAGGCGCGCTAGCCGAAACCGGCCTTGACGTGACCGGCATGCGCGCGCTGGACGTAGGCCAGTCCATCGGCGGCTTTACCGACTGCCTGCTGCAGGCCGGTGCCGCCCATGTGGTCGGCGTCGATGTCGGCCATGACCAGCTGGCGCAGAAAATACGCGACGACACGCGGGTACGCTGTTTCGAGGGGGTCAACGGGCGCGCGCTGAATCACGCGGCCTTGCTGTCGGCCAATGATGGCGAGGCATTCGATCTGATGGTGTGCGATGTCTCGTTTATTTCGCTAACCCTGATCCTGCCTTCCGCCCTGCCCTTGCTTCGGCCAGGCGGCTACCTGCTAAATCTGGTCAAGCCGCAGTTCGAAGTCGGACGCGGGGGACTGGGACATGGCGGCATTGTGCGCAATGAAAAACTGTACGCCGGGGTCAAGGACAAGATCACGCAGGCGGTAGAAGCCGAAGACTTCGAGCTCTTACGCTGGCTGGACAGCCCGCTCAAGGGCGGCGATGGCAACAAGGAATTCTTTGTCTGGGCGAGAAATAAAGGCGGGGAATAGGGACTCGGGACTCGGGACTCGGGACTCGGGACTCGGGACTCGGGACTCGGGACTCGGGACTCGGGACTCGGGACTCGGGACTCGGGACTCGGGACTCGGGACTCGGGACTCGGGAC
>NZ_JBOFOO010000042.1:0-19077 GCF_051659485.1 Craterilacuibacter sp.
CACAGGCCGGCGTCCAGCATCTTCTTCAGCGGATGGGCAGCCAGATCATCAACCACCTTGAGCTTGAGATTGGACAGCGGGCACACCGTCAGCGGCATGCGGCTATGGGCGAGGCGTGCGACCAGCGCATCGTCCTCCAGCGCACGCACGCCGTGGTCGACGCGGCAGATCCCCAACGCCAGCGCCTGCCACACATAATCCGGCGGGCCTTCTTCGCCGGCGTGCGCAACCAGCGGTTTGCCAAGCGTATGGCAACGCGCAAACAGGCGCGCGAATTTTTGCGGCGGATGGCCGACCTCGCTCGAGTCCAGCCCGAAACCGTCGATATCGTCGATAAAAGGCAGTGCCTGTTCCAGCACGGCAAAGCCGTCGTCTTCGGACAGGTGGCGCAAAAACGACAGGATCAGGCGCGAACTCATGCCCCATTCGGCATCCGCCTTGTCCAGCGCCCGGCGCAGGCCGCGATGCACGACGGCGTAGGGCACGCCACGCAGGGTATGGGTTTGCGGATCGAAGAAAATCTCGGTGTGCACAATATGGTCGGCATGGGCGCGGACCAGATAGGCCCAGGCCAGATCGAAGAAATCATCCTCGGTCAACAACACGCTGGCACCGGCGTAATACAGGTCAAGAAAGGACTGCAGATTATTGAAGTCGTAAGCTTCGCGTATGGCTTCGACACTGGCATAAGGCAGGGCAATGCCGTTTTTTTGCGCCAGCGCAAACATCAGTTCGGGTTCCAGCGTGCCTTCTATATGCAGGTGCAGTTCGGCTTTGGGCAGGCGGGTGATCAATTCATCAAGGGGATGCTTAGACATGACAGGACAGCGGTGGTTTGGCGAGCGCCGATCATACCGCAAAGCCTTTATTTGTGGCGCCACTGGCAAACGGAAAAAGTCTGGCTATGCTGGCACAGTGCATCATCAACCCCTACTGCATAACAAGGGAGACTGTCATGGGATGGATCATCACCCTCATCGTCGGCGGCATCATAGGCTGGCTGGCCAGCAAGGTCATGGGTACCGATGCCCAGCAGGGCATTATCGCCAATATTGTGGTCGGCATCATCGGCTCGGCGCTAGGACGCTGGGTGTTCGGTAGCGTGCTGGGCATCGGCGCGGCAGGCAATGCCGGCGCTTTCTCGCTGACCGGGCTGGGCTTCGGCATTCTCGGTGCCGTCATTCTGCTGTTTCTGCTGAAAAAATTAGGCATCTTCAAATAAGTGCCCGCCGGCAGCCCTATCTAGTGCTGCCGCTTAAGCCTGCAACACCGGTACAGCTGACACCGGTGGCATGACCGCCAGACTGCCATCACTTGACTTTCCCCACTTGGCCGAGGATGGCCAATGGCTAGCCCATGCCGGCAGGGCATCGCCCGGCATCGGGCGGGCGATGCCGTAACCTTGCCCCTGTTCGCACCCCATCGCCAGCAGCATCTCGCCATGCGCGACCGTCTCGACACCCTCGGCAATCACCTCGCGCCCAAATGCCCGTGCCAGACCGATAATGCCCTGCAAAATAGCCAGGTCGTCGCCATCCTCCAGCATGCCGCGCACAAAGCTCTGGTCGATCTTGAGCAAAGACACCGGCAAGCGCTTCAAATAAGTCAGCGACGAATAGCCGGTACCAAAATCATCCATCGCAAACGAGACGCCCAACTGGCGGCAGTCTTCGATCAGCCGTGACACATGGGACAGGTCCTCCATGGCACTGGTTTCCAGCAGCTCCAACTCCAGATCGTTCGCCTTCACCTCGGGATGACGAGCCAGTGTTTGCGCCAGACGCTGGGCAAAGTCGGGCTGCTGCAACTGACGGGCACCCACATTGACACTGACCGGAATCGCCAGCCCGCTCTTGCGCCAGGCCAGCATCTCACACAAGGCCCGCTCTATCACCCACTCGCCGACGGCAACAGACAGGGAATGGTTCTCGATGGCGGGCAAGAAAGCGGCAGGCGGCAGCAGGCCAAGCGCCGGATGCTGCCAGCGGATCAGCGCCTCGGCACCGATGACAGCGCCGGTACGCATATTGACCTTGGGCTGATAGTAAAGAACAAATTCGTCCGCATTCAGGGCTTGCTGGATACGCTCCAGGCTCTCGTGGTGATCGCGAATACTGCGATCCTGCTCGGTATCGAACAAATGAAAACGGTTGCGCCCGCCCAGCTTGGCCTGATACATGGCCTGATCGGCCTGACGCAGCAACTGGTCGGCATCGACGTCCTCCTGCTGCGGATAAAAAGTCACCCCCAGACTGGCCGACACCTGCAGCACATGTCCATCCACGGCGACCGTTCTGGCGGCCGCAGCCAGCACGCGCACCAGAACGGATTTACAGGCGTCGATATCCGGCAAGTTATGCAATACCATCACAAATTCGTCTCCACCCAGCCGGGCCAAGATATCTCCCTCGCGCAAAGCCTGCTGCATGCCGGAAGCCAAAGCGACCAGCAACTGGTCACCCACTTCGTGGCCGTAACCGTCGTTGACCGCCTTGAATCCATCAAGATCAAGATAGGCCACGGCCAGTACCTTGCCGTGGCGCAGCGCCTCGGGCATGCCTTGGCGCAAGCGCTCTGCCAGCAGGATGCGGTTGGGCAAGCGGGTTAGCGCATCGTAATGCGCCATATGTTCAAGCTGGCTTTGATAGGCCTTCAGTGCGGAAATATCGGAGAACAGGGCAACATAATTGATGATCTGCCCGGTCGTATCGCGCACGGCGCTGATCTTCAACATTTCGGCATACACTTTGCCATTTTTGTGCCGGTTCCAGATTTCCCCCGACCACTCGCCCGGCCCGGTTAACTGCTGCCACATATCGGTATAAAACGTAGCCGGATGCCGGCCCGATTTGAGCAGGCGCAGGTCCTGCCCCAGCGCATCGGCACGGGAATAGCCGGTAATATTCGAAAAGGCATCGTTGATATCGATAATGCTGCCGTCTGCCATGGTGATGGCAATCCCTTCGCCCGCATGCGTAAAGACGCTGGCCGCCAGTTGCAGCTTTTCTTCTGCCTGCTTGCGCTCTATCGCAATACTGGCCAGCTGCGCCGACTGTTCGATGATGGCAAGATCAACACCTGTTGGCACATGTGCAATGCGCGCATAGACGGCAAAGGTTCCCAGCACCTTGCCACCCGCCGACAGAATCGGCTGCGACCAGCAGGCGGCAAGCCCGGCACGCGCCGCCAGCGCCGCATAAGGCGCCCAATAGGGATGGGTCTTGATCTCTTCGACAACCACCCGCTGGCCGGTCGCGGCCGCCGTGCCGCACGACCCCACGCCGACCCCGATTTCGACCCCATCAATAGCCGCCATGTAAAAATCCGGCAAGCTGGGGGCAATACCCTGGCCAAGATGGCGGCCTTCCGCATCCAGCAGCAAAATACTGCACAGCATGTCAGGGTGAACCTGTTCTACCCCGCGCACTATCGACTCCAGCGATTGCGCTAAGGAAATGCCCTTGACCAGTTGCTCCAGCGTACTGCTGCGGAATTGCTCATAGCGTTCGGCCTGTTTGCGCTCGGTAATGTCGGTAGAGATACCGCACAAGGCATAAATTTCACCGGCCGCATTGCGTAGCGGCAATTTGATCGACAGATAGGAGGCAGAACGCCCCTGCAAGGTGAGGTTTGTCTCTTCGGTTTTTACGACCTGCCCTTGATCCAGCACCAGGCGATCACTCCGGTAACATTGTGCGGCGGCATCCGGCGCAAAAAAATGCGCGTCCTCCTGGCCGACCAGTTGCTCCAGCGGCACAGCAAACAGTTCCAGCAACGACCGGTTGGCAAATAGATATCGTCCCTGCATATCCTTGAGATAGATACAGGCATCGACATTGGCCAGGATCTCGGACATGCGGTACTCGCTGTCCTTGAGCGCCTGCCCGCGCAGGGCCAGCACCGCTAGCAAGCGGTTAAAACTGGTAATCAGCTCGCCAATTTCATCATTGCGGCGTACCGTCAGCATGGGTGCGGTTTGCGGCTGCCCGGCCAGTGCGGTCAGGGTTCGTGCCGCAGCTTGCAAAGGCGAAAGCTGGCGCTGCAATATCCACCAGATCAAGCTGCCCGCCAGCAACAGCAGCGCCCCCGCCATCCACAAGATGCGTGTCTGCATGGCACGAACCGGCGAAAACGCGTCTTCTAGCGGCAAAAAGGCCACCATATACCAGCCCGAAAAAGGAAGGTGCCGGACAGAAGCCAGCATCTCGGTGCCTTGGGCGTTTTTATATACGCCCATGCCTTTTTTTCCCTTCGCGATACCGTCGATCAGATCATTGATGTCCGATCCCGGCAGTAACTGCAGGATGCGGCCCTTATCGGAAGCGTTCACGACCAAGCCGTTGTGGCGATCAACCACCGCGTAATTCCCCACCTTGCCACGATGACTGCCCTGCAACTTATCGAAAAAATTGGGTTTCCCGAGATTGATCACGCCGGATAAGGCCCCGACGACCATCCCTTCTTCATCACGGATAGGCACCGAGAGGCCGAATACCGGCGCGCGCAAAGCCTTGCCCATCAGCGGCCGGCTGATGCTGGCACGCCCTTCTTTGAGGGCGGTGGCAACCGTATCGATATGCAGGTGATTACTACCGGCACGTCCGGCAACCGGCGGGACATCGACAATGGCGATACCATCGGTGCGGTAAGCCAGCACGCCACCATTAAACTGCTTCACCAGTAGTGGATGGCGCTCCAGCACTGCACGCATGACTGCGGGGTCTGCCAGCATGGCAGGCGAAATGCTGGTCGCAACCGTATCGAGCGCCCGCATGCGGCCATCCAGTTCCAGATCCACCTCGGTGGCCATAAAGCTGACAGTCGCCAGCTGCTGCTCACCCAGCAGACGCTGCATATCCTCATGCAGCATACGGCTGGCGTAGAACATCAGCAAAAAAGAGCCCAGCACCAAAACCAGCAACACCGACAAGGTGACCCGCGTCTTGAGAGAGCGCCACGGCGTACGATCAATATTCATACCTACATTTCACCGCTAGCACACGTTTAAAAACCAAGCCATAAACCACAGCGAACAAATAGTGATTCAGGCAGTACGCAAAATAAATAAATTATTATCGAATATGACATTTATAACAAACGTTTTATTAGCCATGACACCCGCCACACACACAAACCGATGCCTGATCTGCCCACTTTTCCCGCTTGCGCCTTGGCAGCAATCGCAAAAAAGCCCCCGGCCGCAGTCGGGGGCTTGTTGAGCATCGCGCTGGATGCTTATTGTGCTGCGGATGCCTCTGCAGCCTTGCTGCCGCCACCGACGGTTTCCAGCACCGTCCAGTCGCCATTTTTCACCTGATACACGGTGATGCCGCCGTCTTTCAGGTCGCCCTTGTCGTCGTAGGCCCAGTTACTGGTGGTCACGCCGTCGGTGTAGGCATTCTTGGCCAGCACCGGCAGATACTTGGCAGGCTCGGTCGAATCAGCCTGCTTCATCGCCGCGATCATGGCGCGCGCCGCATCGTAGCCATAGGGTGAGTAAGTTGCCACATCCGACTGGAAACGCGCCTTGTAGCGGGTTTCATAGTCCTTGCCCTTAGGCATTTGCGCCAGCGGCAGACCGGCCAGCGACGCAATCGTGCCTTCGGCGTCCTTGCCGGCCAGCTTGACGAAGTTAGGCGTCTTGGTCATTTCACCCGACACCAGCGGTGCTTTCAGGCCCAGACGCTTCATCTGCTTGGCCATCGGTGCAGACTGCGCATCGGCGCCACCGAAGAACACCACATCCGGATTCTGGCCCTTGATGCTGGTCAGAATGGCGGCAAAATCGGTAGCCTTGTCATTGGTAAACTCGCGCTTGAGTACCTTGCCGCCGGCAGCCTTGACCGATTTTTCGAACTCGTCGGCCAGGCCCTGACCGTAGGCAGTGCGGTCGTCGACAATCACGATATTCTTGGCGCCCAGCTTATCGACAACAAACTTGCCCATCACCGAGCCTTGCTGGGTGTCGGACGTCATCGAACGGAAAGTATTGTTATACCCTTGCTGGGTGAATGCCGGCGCGGTTGCCATCGCCACCATCGGGATGCCGGCATCGGCATAGATCTTGGACGCAGGAATCGACGTACCGGAATTGAAGTGGCCGACGATGCCGTTTACTTTGTCGTCAACAAACTTCTGCGCCATCTGGGTGGCGGTTTTCGGATCGGCCTGGTCATCTTCAGCCACCAGCTCGAAGGTCACCGCCTGACCACCGATCTGCGGCTTTTCGGCGTTCGCGTCTTCAATCGCCAGCGTCACACCATTTTTGTATTCTTCGCCATAGTGCGCTTGCGGGCCGGTCAAGGGCGCGGCAAAACCAATTTTCACCACATTGCCGCTGCTAGCGGCAGCAGCAGACGCTTCGCCGGCAGGCGCGGCGGTGTCGTCCTTCTTACCGCAAGCGGTCATGGCCAAAGCGGCCGCAACGGCCAGGGTCAGAGTCGAGCGTCGGGTGAAATGCATGGTGTTCCTCTTGAATTGTTGTGCGCAAGCGCCTGTTATGCAGACTTTATGAAGCATGGCGCTGGTAACGCCGCCGGCATATTGCGCCGCTTGCAGACAAAATACAAGAGGGTCACGCCTGCTTTTTTCATCCGAAAAAAATGACGCCGCCAATCCGGAAAATCACAGCGGCACGCGCTACTTTACCAATTCGGCGGCGGGCTTCTCCTGCTCATGCATGAAGCTGGCAATCGGCGCCGGACGACCGAGCAAAAAGCCCTGCACAACGCCACAACCCTGTTGTGCCAGCCACTGCAACTGGCCTTCGGTTTCCACCCCTTCGGCAACACAGTCCATCCCCAGCGTGCGCGCCATTGCCAGCACGGTGCTGACAATAGCGGCGGCATCCTTGTTTTCCGGCAGATCGCAGACAAAGGAGCGGTCTATCTTCAGCCTGTCCAGCGGCAGACTGCGCAGTTGCGCCAGACTGGAGTGGCCAGTGCCAAAATCATCGATCGCCAGCGTGATGCCATGCTGGCGCAGGATTTCCAACACGACACAGACCTGCCGCGGGTCTTCGATCAGCGCACTTTCCGTCATTTCCAGTTCCAGATGTTCCGCAGCAAAACCCGTCCGCTCGAGAATATCCAGTACCCGGTCGGCAAATTCCGGATCACGCAACTGCACCGCCGAGACATTGACTGCCAGCCGTAATGCCTGCCCGTTTACACCACGAGCCGGCAATAACTGCAGACACGCTTCTTCCAGCACCCAATAGCCAAGCGCAATCATCAGCCCGCTTTCCTCGGCAACCGGAATAAACTCCGCCGGTGAAATCACCTGCCCGTCGCAGCGCCAGCGCAACAAGGCTTCCACGCCTTCGATAGCAAGATCATTCGCCCGAAACTGGGGCTGAAAATGCAGATACAGCCCTTCCTGGCCGATGGCATGCCGCAGCTTGGTTTCAAGCTCGAAACGACGACGCGCCAAAACCGCCATTTCCGGTTCAAAATACGCCCAGCGCACGGCCACATCGGCGCCGGAAACCGACTGCCGGGCGGTACCGGACTGCTGCAACAGTTGCTCAAGCGGGCAGCCCCCCTCCGCGCTCAGCGCAATGCCAACCCGCAGATCCAGCATCACGCTGTCTCCCTCCACACTGAATGCAGAGGCGAAGGCCGCCAGCAACTGTGCGGGTAAACGATCGGCCTGTGCCTGTGCGCTGTTGTCGCACAGGATGGCAAAGTTCGTGCGCGAGAACTGGAACAGGCGCACGCCATCCTGCTCGAACATCTGCAACCTCGCTCCAGCCTGGCGAAGCAGCATATCGGTACGGCGAAAACCCATACTGTCCGCCATGCGCAACAGATTGACGATTTTCAGCGAGAACAGCGCCCGCGGATGCGCTTGCCTGGCATAGCACTGCTCCAGCATGCTCATATTGGGCAGCCCGGTCAGGGCATCATAATGACGCAAAGCCTGCAACTGACGGTCGCTCTCCTGCTCGGCACTCAGGTCGCGAAACTGGGCAAGGTAGTACTTCACCTTCCCTTTGCTGTCCAGGATCGCACGGATCACCTCATGTACCGGCACCCCTTCGCCGCTCTTGCGGCGATTCCACAAGCGCCCCTCCCAGCGTCCGCTGCTGTGCAGGCTGCGCCACATATCGCGATAGAACATGGGAGGCTGCATGCCGGATGCCCATTGTGCCGGCGTCTTGCCCAGCACCTCGGCAGCCTCATACCCCATGACGGCGCAAAAGCTGCGATTTACCCGTAACACATGGCCATGACTGTCCGTCATGATGGTGCAAATACTGTCGGCATCGAATAATGCAGACGCCAGCAGGCGCTCATTTTCCCCCTGCGCAAGCCCTAGCTTTCTGTCTGCCAGACTGCAAACAAGCACAAGGGACAAGGCCATGCACAGCCAGAATGGTGCCGTGGCCGGATAGCCGGAAACCCACCACAGGAAAAGGCACACCAGCCCGGCACTCAGCATCGATACAATCTGACGGAACCATTTCCTTTCGGACAGAAAAAATACGCGGCTAAGCTTGATCATCGGGAGTCCATATATGCCATATACCTATATGCTAGGACAAAATCCCTATCGCCGTGAAGGCTTTTATCAAACTATTGTGCCATTCCAATAAAAAACCGCGCACAACGCTATCCAGCCTTACGCGCGGCAATCCAATCACAAAAACGGATTTACTCGGTCAAACTCATCAGGCTGGCGTTACCGCCGGCTGCCGTGGTGTTGACCGATAGCGCCCGCTCGACCACCAGACGGTAGAGCGAAACACCCTCTCTAAAATTAATCAGCGGGATGAGCGCACCGTCACATGCCGCCAGCAGCCACCTCGCCTCGCCCTGCGCCTGACTATCGCCCGCATGCAACACGGCATCGATGTCTTGCGCCAGCGGCGCATCGGACAGGGTCACCCATTGTGGCAGCGCTGCCGCCAGACGGGCCGCGTCGTCCCCGGTCGGCAGCAGCACACGGTTAGCGCTGGCGAACGCCATCACCAGCATGCCCAGCAGCGCCTCGCTGTCGCCGCCCAGACACGCGACCGTCCCGCGCGGCGCAAACGACAGGGTGTTTTTCTCGCCGGTCGGCCCCGGTAGCTGGCACTCCAGCCCCAAGGGGCTATGCGCCCGTGCCCAGGCCAGACGCGAGCGCAGCGCCAGTAATGCTTCGGCCGGTGCGATCTCGGGCAGCAGGCGTTCCAGCGCATCCAGTGCCGGCAACGGGGCGATGCGCTCACCTGCCGGCAGCGCCGGCGTCCAGTTGCCGCGTGTCAGCCGGTACAGATACAGCGGGCCGCCGGCCTTGGGGCCGGTGCCGGACTTGCCCTCGCCACCGAAAGGCTGCACGCCGACCACGGCGCCGACGATATTGCGGTTGATATAGATATTGCCGGCTTTCACCCCCCCGGCGATACGCGTCATGGTTTCGTCGATACGGGTATGCACGCCATGGGTCAGCCCGTAGCCGGTGGCGTTGATCTGGGCAATGACCGCGTCCAGATCCGCCGCGTCGTAGCGCAGCACATGCAGCACCGGGCCGAATACCTCGCGCGTCAGTTCGGACAAATCGGAAATTTCCAGCAATACCGGCGCAACAAAGCTGCCGTGCGCGCATTCCGGCGGCAGCGCCAGCTGGTACACATCAAGCGCCACCGAACGCATATGCTCGATATGCGAGAGCAGGCCTGCGCGCGCCTCCTCGTCGATCACCGGGCCGATATCGGTATTGAAACGCGCCGGGTTGCCGATACAAAGCTCGTCCATCGCGCCCTTGAGCATGGTGATCACCTTGTCGGCGATATCATGCTGCAAATAGAGCACCCTAAGCGCCGAGCAGCGCTGGCCGGCCGAATCGAATGCCGAGCTCAAAACATCGCTCACCACCTGCTCGGGCAGCGCCGAGCTGTCGACTATCATCGCGTTCTGGCCGCCGGTTTCGGCAATCAGCGCCACCTCGTTCTGCCGCTTGGCCAGCGTGCGGTTGATCAGCTGCGCCACCTCGGTCGAACCGGTAAAGATCACGCCTTCGACCCGCGCATCCGCCGTCAGCGCGGCGCCCACCACTTCACCGCGCCCGGGCAGGAACTGCAACACATCGCGCGGTACGCCGGCTTCATGCAGCAGGCGCACGGCAAATGCGGCAATCAGCGGCGTCTGCTCGGCCGGCTTGGCCAGCACGGTATTGCCGGCTGCCAGCGCTGCCGCCACTTCACCGGTAAAGATCGCTAGCGGGAAGTTCCACGGGCTGATGCACACCACCGGCCCCAATGCCGGATTGGCTGCGTTGTCGAAATTCGCCGCCACTTCACTGGCGTAATAGCGGCAGAAGTCCACCGCCTCGCGCACTTCGGCAATGGCATTGGCCAGCGTCTTGCCCGCCTCGCGCACCGCCAGCGCCATCAAGGCCGCCATGTTTTCTTCCATCAAGTCCGCCATGCGCATCAAGCACGCCGCACGCGTAGCCGGCGCCGTCGCGGCCCACTCCGGCGCGGCGGCGCTGGCAAACGCCAGCGCGCGACCGACATCGGCGACACTGGCTTCGATCACACTGCCGACCACATCGCTGCGTAAAGCCGGGTTACACACCGGCAGCGCCTCGCCATCGCACATATCGCCGTCGGCCAGCATCGGGCACGCCTGCCAGTTTTGCACTTCGGCACTCGCGAGCGCGATCTGCAAACTGGCCAGCAACTGCTCGTTGGCCAGATCCAGCCCGCGCGAATTGGGCCGCGCCGGCGCAAACAAGGCCGCAGGCGGCGCGATCTTGCCATGCGGCGCCCCGCCCAGTGCTGCCGCCTGCACCACCGGGTCTGCCACCAGTTCGGCGATAGAGACATTCTCGTCGACGATGCGGTTCACAAACGACGAGTTGGCGCCGTTCTCCAGCAGGCGGCGCACCAGATACGCCAGCAGCGTCTCGTGCGAGCCGACCGGCGCATAAATGCGGCACGGCTTGTCCAGATGGTCTTTGCCGACCACCTGGTCGTACAGCGTCTCGCCCATGCCGTGCAGGCACTGGAATTCGTAGTCTTTGCCGGCGGCCAGATGATAGACGGCCGACAGGGTGTAGGCATTGTGCGAGGCGAACTGCGGGTAGATCGCATCCTGCGCCGCCAACAGTTTCTTGGCGCAGGCAAGATAGGACACATCGGTGTAGACCTTGCGCGTATAGACCGGAAAGCCGGACAGGCCGTCGACCTGGGCGCGCTTGATTTCGGCATCCCAGTACGCGCCCTTGACCAGACGCACCATAAAGCGGTGCCGTGTGCGCCGCGCCAGATCAACCAGATAGTCGATCACATACGGGCAGCGCTTCTGGTAGGCCTGCACCACGATGCCGATACCGTTAAAGCCGGTGAGGTCCGCATCATTCGCCAGCGCCTCGATCAGATCCAGCGAGATCTCCAGCCGGTCGGCTTCTTCGGCATCGATATTGAGGCCGATATCGTATTGTTTGGCCAGCAAAAATAGCCCCTTCAGCCGTGGCAGCAACTCGTCCATCATGCGCGCATGCTGCATGCGGCTATAGCGCGGGTGGATGGCCGAGAGCTTGACCGAAATCCCCGGCCCCTGATACACACCGCGCCCGGCCGAGGCCTGGCCGATGGCGTGGATGGCGGTGACGTAGTCGGCCAGATAGCGCTGGGCATCGGCCTCGGTCAGCGCCGCCTCGCCCAGCATGTCGTAGGAGAAGCGGTAGCCGCGCGCCTCGCGTGCCTTGCCGTTTTCCAGCGCCTCGCCTATGGTCTCGCCGGTCACAAACTGCTTGCCCAGCATGCGCATCGCCATATCCACGCCCTTGCGGATCAAGGGCTCGCCACCCTTGGCGATCATGCGCGTCAGTGCCGAACCCAGGCCCTGCTCGCTGTGCGAGGACACCAGCTTGCCGGTCACCACCAGCCCCCAGGCGGCGGCATTGACGAACAGCGATGCGCTATTGCCCAGATGGCTCTTCCAGTCGCCACCGGAGATCTTGTCGCGGATCAGGCGGTCGGCGGTGGCCTTGTCCGGAATGCGCAATAGCGCCTCGGCCAGACACATCAGCGCCACGCCCTCTTCCGAGTCCAGCGTAAATTCATGCATCAGCGCATCGACGCCGCTTGCCTTGCTGCGTTCGCGCCTCACCTCGCCCACCAAACGGCTGGCCAAATCCTGCACCGATTCGACCATATCGGCAGACATGGCCGCTTGCGGCAACAGGCTTTGTACGCACTCGCGTTCGTCGCGGCGATAAACGGAAGTAATGGCATCGCGTAAAGGGGTCTGGCTATGGGCAAACGGCAAAAATTGCATGGTGCGTCCTTGAGTATGCGAGGCGATTGGAGTCGATATTGCCGATTGTATCCAATCGGCAATATTTTGCGCGCCTTTGTCATTCTTTTAGCAATTTACACACGCCGATGTCGCCTACAGACAACAACAACCGGTACTACAATATGCAAAACATCTAGCAGAAAAAAACAATGCACACACAACGCTGCCCGTGGTGCGGGGACGATCCTTTATATATCGCCTATCACGACACCGAATGGGGCGTCCCCAGCCACGATGACCGCCACCTGTTCGAGATGCTGTTGCTGGAAGGCGCGCAGGCCGGCTTGTCGTGGATCACCATACTCAGAAAACGCGAAGGCTACCGCCGCCTCTTTCACGGTTTCGACCCGGTGCGGGTGGCGGCCATGAGCGATGCCGAGCTGGCAGCACTGCAAGAAGACGCGGCCATCGTGCGCAACCGGCTAAAAATCAACAGCGCACGGCGCAATGCGCGCGTGTTTATCGCCATGCAGCAGGCGCACGGCAGCTTTGCAGCCTGGCTGTGGGCACATGTAGATGGCCAGCCCGTCGTCAACCAGCCGGTGGGCATGGCCGACGTACCGGCCAGCAGCGCGCTATCGGACACCATCAGCCGCGAACTGAAACAGGCCGGCATGAATTTTGTCGGCAGCACCATCATCTACGCCTTCCTGCAGGCGACCGGTGTCGTCAACGACCATCTGCGCTCCTGCCCCGCTACCCAGCAAAAAGTGTAGCCATAGGCCACACTGATGCAGGCACGGCCGCCGGCAGACAAAGGAGAACAGCATGCACTGGAAAGGCAAGCGGGAAAGCGACAATATCGAAGACCGCCGCGGCATGGGCGCGGCGCCGCGCCTTGGCGGCGGCAAGATAGGGCTGGGCACCATCGCCATCGCGCTCTTGGCGTGGTGGCTATTCGATATCAACCCGATGCAGATTCTGGGCATGGTCGGCAATGGCCCGCAGCAGGTGCAGCAGGTGCCAACGCACAAGGTGGCCCCCGATGACGAGATGGGCCGTTTTGTCTCGGTGGTACTGGCCGACACCGAGGATGTCTGGGGCGCGCTGTTCCGCCAGCAGGGCAAGACCTATCAGGCGCCGAAGCTGGTACTGTTCTCCGGCAGCACCCCCACCGCCTGCGGTCAGGGCTCGGCAGCGATGGGGCCGTTCTACTGCCCGCTGGACAGCAAGGTATATATCGATCTCGACTTTTACCGCACCTTGCAGTCCCAACTGGGCGCGCCGGGTGATTTTGCCCAGGCCTATGTGATCGCGCACGAAATCGGCCACCATGTGCAAAGCCAGCTGGGCATTTCGGACAAGGTACGCCAGCTGCGCAGCAAGATGGGCGAGGCCGAGGGCAATGCACTGTCGGTGCGCCAGGAGTTGCAGGCCGACTGTCTGGCCGGGGTCTGGGCCCACCATGCCGACCGCGCACGCGCACTACTGGAAGCTGGCGATCTGGAAGAAGGCCTGAACGCGGCCTCCAGAATAGGCGACGACACCCTGCAACGCTCGGCAGGTCAGGCGGTGGTGCCGGACAGCTTTACCCACGGCACCAGCGAGCAGCGCGTGCGCTGGTTCCGTCGCGGCTTTGATGCCGGCCAAATGCAGCAGTGCGACGCCTTTGCCGCCACCAGCCTGTAAGACGTACACCGCATCCGGCACCGCCCTGGCAGCGGCTACCCGCCCGCATCCTGCCGCCGCTGCGCGCCTAACATTCGATCCGTCAAAACGCCGGGTGTGCCGCCCTGCCCTGCAAACCCCTATACAGGCAGGGAATTACCACTACATCTAGCCACCCAAAAGACATAACACACTATTGGTAGTAAAAAACGGCTTGTCTACCCCTAAGGATTGACGTAAATTACGCCCCGATTCAGACCGGCCCGGCATCGACACCGCGCGCCCGCACCCCCTCTTTTTCGCCAGTGGCGCCCTTGGCCTGCCGCTGGCTGACACAATGAAAGCACACCCGAATGTTGCAAGTGATCAAGCGCGATGGCGCTATCGTGGCCTATGACAGCGCAAAAATCGCCAATGCCTGCCTGCGCGCAGCGCAAGCCGTTAATCATGCGCACGCCGCACAGCTGGCACAGGACACGTCCCGGCAGGTAGAAGATCAATGCCGTGCACACCAGGGTGAGCTGGACATCCCCGCCATCCAGCAGCGGGTAGAGGATGTGCTGATGCACAACGCGCCGGATGTGGCGCGGGTGTATATCCAGTACCGCCACGACCGCGACACCATACGCGCGCAGGGCTCGGAGCTGCACGCCAAGCTGATGGGGCTGGTGCACAAGACCGATCTGGAAGTCACCACCGAAAACGCCAATAAAGACGCCAATGTGTTTCCGGTGATGCGCGACCTGATGGCCGGCATCGTCTCCAAGCAGTTTGCCAGCGCCTTTTTGCCCAAGGATATCCAGCAGGCGCACCGCGAAGGCGACCTGCACTATCACGATCTGGATTACGCGCCTTTTCTGCCGTTTACCAACTGCTGCCTGGTCGACCTCAAAGGCATGCTGGCCAAAGGTTTCCGTCTGGGCAATGCCAAGATCGAAAGCCCGAAATCCATAGGCGTAGCCTGTGCCGTCACCGCCCAGATTATCGCGCAGGTGGCCAGCCACCAATATGGCGGCACCACCATTCCGAACATCGACCAGACGCTGGCACCGTATGTGGCCAAGACCTATCTGAAAAATCTGGAACTGGCCGCGCAATACCGCATCCCGGACCCGGAAAGTTATGCGCGCGAACGCACCGAAAAAGAAGCCTACGACGGCATGCAGGCGTGCGAATACGAAATCAACACCCTGTTCAGCTCCAACGGCCAGCAGCCCTTCGTCACCTTCTCTTTCGGCATGGGCGTCAGCTGGGAAGAACGCATCATCCAGCAATCCATCCTGCGCATCCGCATCAAGGGTCTGGGCAAGGACGGCATCACGCCGGTGTTCCCCAAACTGGTGTTCTTTATCGATGCCGGCATCAATCTCGCGCCGCAAGACCCCAACTACGACATCAAGCAGCTGGCACTGGAATGCGCGTCCAAGCGCATGTATCCGGACATTATCTCGGCCGCGCTCAACCGCCAGATCACCGGTTCCAGCGTACCGGTGTCGCCGATGGGCTGCCGCAGTTTCCTGTCGGCCTGGCATGACGAAAACGGCCAGGAAGTCCTGGATGGGCGCAACAACCTGGGCGTAGTCAGCCTCAACCTGCCGCGCATCGCCTTGCTGGCCAAGGGGGACACCGCATTATTCAACGCCCTGCTGGACGAGCGCCTGACGCTGTGCCGGCGCGCGCTGATGACGCGCATCGACCGCCTCAAGGGCGTCAAGGCCAGCGTCGCGCCTATTCTCTATACCGAAGGCGCCTTCGGTGTGCGCCTCAAGCCCGACGACGACATCACCACCTTGTTCGAGCATGGCCGCGCCTCGATTTCGCTGGGCTATATCGGCCTGCACGAAGTGGGCAGCCTGCTGTTCGGCCAGCATCCGCTGGAAAGCGAAGCCTGCCGGCAGTTCCTGCACGACACCGTCGCACGCATGAGCGCCGCCACCAAAGTGTGGAGCGCCGAAAGCGGCTACGCCTTCTCGCTCTACTCCACCCCTAGCGAGTCGCTGTGCCACCGCTTCTGCAAGCTGGATCAGGCGCGTTTCGGCGACATCGCCGGCATGACCGACAAGGGCTACTACACCAACTCCTTCCATCTGGACGTCTACCGCAAGGCCGATCCGTTCCAGAAGCTGGATTTCGAAGCCGGCTACGCCCAGCATGCCAACGGCGGCCATATCAGCTATGTCGAGCTGCCGAACATGCAGCACAACCTCAAGGCGCTGGAGAAAATCTGGGACTACGCCCTCAGCCAGGTGCCCTATTTCGGCACCAATACCCCGGTCGACTCCTGCGGCGCCTGCCATTTCATGGGCGAAGCCCGCGCCACCGAAACCGGCTTCTGCTGCCCGAGCTGCGGCAATACCGACAGCGCCTCGCTATCGGTGACGCGCCGGGTCTGCGGCTATCTGGGCAGCCCCAATGCACGCCCGTTCAATGCCGGCAAGCAAAAGGAAGTGATGCGCCGGGTCAAGCATCATCAGGAATAAGGCCGGCATGCATTACGCCCGCTTTTACGGCTGTGATCTGGTCAACGGCGAAGGCATACGCGTCACCCTGTTTGTCAGCGGCTGCCTGCACGCCTGCGAAGGCTGCTACAACCGTGCCACCTGGGACCGCAAGTCCGGCCAGCCTTTCACCCCCGAGGTGCAGGCTGCGCTGCTGGACTTGTGCGAGCGCCACGACGGGCTCAGCCTCAGCGGCGGCGACCCGCTGCACCCGCACAACCGCGAGCCCATCCTCGCGCTGTGCCGCGCCTTCAAGGCGCGCTACCCGGACAAGGACATCTGGCTATGGACCGGCTACCGCTACGAGGAGATCCGTGATCTGCCGGTGCTGGCCTATCTTGACGTGCTGATCGACGGCAAATATGAGCAGGACCAGCCCAGCAACCAGCCCTGGCGCGGCTCGGACAACCAGCGCCTGTTCCGTCTCCACGCAAAAAACGCCACCTGCCCTTAACCGGCGGTGGCGTTTTTTATGGCTATATCCCAATTGCGCGTTGAAGGCACAGGACTTCAGCGTAGTGTCCGCTACGCGGACTTTTTGAGCTTGCCGTTTCCGCTGACCGAGCGCGGCAAGCGCAGCGGCGCGAGGGAATACGAACGGGCAAGGGACTTGTAGCGACAAGCCCCTTGCATCCCAAGCGCCCCCGAAGTCTCGCGAAACCCCGGTGTAAAAGGGGCTGTCGAGGCGCTGGCCAACTCGCGATTTGCTACCGTCAAATCGCTCGAACAAAGGCCAGCTTAAAACCCCGCCAGCCCCTTTTTCACCGGCGCGAGCCTGACGGGGATGGGCTACTGACGCATCAGCTGTTTGCCTGACCTGCAAAACCGAGTTGGAACATCGCCTTTTTAATACAACAACCGTTACAGACTCAGCGTCCCCTGCGACACCATATACAGCGCCACAATGGCCAGGCCCAGCACCAGCAGCCCCAGCACCGCTTCCAGCGGATGGGAGAAGAACTTCTCGCCACGCTCATGCTTGGCCTTGAGGTAAAACGGCAGGCCCAGCGCATACAGGATCATAGACAGCAGCAAAAAGCTCAGGCCGCCGGCGTAGATCAGCCAGATGCCGTACACCGTACCCAGTGCGGTCAGCCCGACCAGCGTCAGCGACTTGACCTCGGCCTTAAGCGCCAGACGCAGGCCAAAGCCGGCGCATAGCAGGTAGGGAATCAGCGCCATCGACGAAGCCAGCTGGATCAGGACATTGTAGCCGGCATCGTTCAGGTGGTTGATCACCAGCACCAGCGAAATCAGGCCATTGGTCAGCCACAAGGCATTGGCCGGCGTGCCGTTCTTGTTGAGCTTGCCGAAGGTCTTGGGCGCCGTATTATTGTCGCCGCGCGCAGCCAGATACAGCATTTCGCTGGAGATCATGGTCCAGGCAAGCAAAGCGCCGCCTACCGACAGCACCAGACCGATATTGATCAGCATCCCGCCCCATGGCCCCACCACATGCGCCAGCACCGCCGCCATCGACGGGTTCTTCATCTGCGCAAGCTCGGCTTGCGACACGATGCCCAGCGACAGCACCGACACACAGACCAAGAGCAGGATGGTGATCAGAAAACCCAGAATGGTGGCGCGGCTGACGACCGCCATGTTTTTGGCGCGGCTGGCATACACCGTGGCGCACTCGATGCCGAGGAACACCCACACCGTGTACAGCATGGTGTTTTTCACCTGATCGGCCACACTGCCAAGCTCGGCGCTGCCCCAGAAGTCGATCTGAAACACATCAACCTTGAATGCCAGCGCCACGCACAGGATAAAGAGTGCAAGCGGCACGATCTTGGCGATGGTCACCACCATATTAAGGAGGGCTGCCGATTGCACGCCGCGCAGCACGAATAGATGCAGCGTCCACAGCACCACCAAGCCGCAGGCCAGCGCCGGCAGCGTGCTGCCCTCGCCAAAGAAACCCAGCGCCTGAAACGAGCCCAGTGCACTGAACATCACCACCAGATAGCCGACATTGCCGACCCATACCGAGATCCAGTAGCCCCAGGCGGCGTTAAAGCCCATATAGTCGCCGAAGCCCGAGCGCGCATAGCCGTAGACGCCGTCGCCGATATCGGGGCGATTAAGCGATAGCCACTGGAAAATGCGCGTCAGCGCCAGCATGCCGACAAAGGTGATTGCCCAGGCAATCAGGATGGCGCCGGCGCCGGCACCCTCGGCCATGTTTTGCGGCAGGCTGAAGATACCGCTGCCGACAATGGCGCCCACCACCAGCGCGGTCATCGCCACCACGCCCAGCTTCTTGTCTTGTGTTTGAGACATCGAGGTTCTTTCTTGAAGACGGAAAAAACAGCCGCGACGCGAGTGCGCGGCGGCTGCCTGCCAGTACCTGTTCAGGGCTCAGAAGCGCAGCGACATGCAGCTGACACCGCCATCCACCTTGCGGTATTCCGAGGTATCGACCTCGATCACCTCGTAACCGAGCGCGGCGATCTTGGCGGCGGTCTTGGGGTAGCCGGAAGGCATGATCACCTTGCCGTTGACCCAGATACAGTTGGCCGCATAGATCTCGTCTTCCGGCAGTTC
This sequence comes from Craterilacuibacter sp., assembly GCF_051659485.1. Classification (NCBI taxonomy): domain Bacteria; kingdom Pseudomonadati; phylum Pseudomonadota; class Betaproteobacteria; order Neisseriales; family Neisseriaceae; genus Craterilacuibacter; species Craterilacuibacter sp. The sequence continues at coordinate 18,941 of NZ_JBOFOO010000042.1, forward strand.
GATAATGTTGTACTTCTGGAATTCGGGCTTGGTCAGGAATTCGCCGGCGCACATCAGGTTGTTGTTTTCCAGATAGGCGAGCCCGGTCTTCAGGTGCAGCACTTCGTCCATGGTGACGACAGAGCCGGTCATGCCGT
>NZ_JBOFOO010000043.1:0-1349 GCF_051659485.1 Craterilacuibacter sp.
CCGATGGCGATGGCCAGTGCATCCACACCGGTGTCGCGCACGAAGCGGGCGGCTTCTTCCGGATCGGTCAACAGCTGGCTGTGATCGAGCACGCCTTCGGCGCCGACGCCGTCTTCTTCACCGGCCATGCCGGTTTCCAGACTGCCCAGACAACCGATTTCGCCTTCTACCGATACACCGCAAGCGTGGGCAAAGTTCACCACGGTGCGGGTCACATCGACGTTGTAGTCGTAGTCGGCCGGGGTCTTGCCGTCGGATTTCAGCGAGCCGTCCATCATCACCGAGGAGAAACCCAGCTGGATAGAGCGCTGGCAGATATCGGGGCTGGTGCCGTGATCCTGATGCATCACCACCGGGATATGCGGGAATTCTTCAATCGCCGCCAGAATCATATGGCGCAAAAAAGGGGCGCCGGCGTATTTGCGCGCGCCGGCCGAGGCCTGCACGATCACCGGTGCATCGCACTGGTCGGCGGCCTCCATGATGGCGCGCATCTGCTCGAGGTTGTTGACGTTGAACGCCGGCAGGGCATAAGAAAATTCTGCCGCGTGATCCAGCAGCTGACGCATAGAAACGAGAGCCATGTCTTTCTCCAGTAGGGCGGGCGCAGTCGGTGCTGGCCGCCGTCAATCAATCGGGTCGGGCGAATGCCGCGACGGGTTTAATGGCGCGTGACCGAAGTCAGCGCCACACCGGCAGCGACAAAGGCGCCACCGGCACAGCGGTTCATCCAGCGCAGACGCAGCGGGCTGTTGAGCCAGTTTTTCAGGCGCGCGCCGCCAGCGGCATAGGCGAACTGCCAGCTGGATTCGATCACATAGAATGTGCCGGCCAGAATCAGCAGCTGCGGGCCTTGTGGCAGGCGGGCATCCATAAACTGCGGAAACAGCGCGGTAAAGAACACGAAGGCCTTGGGATTACTCATCGCCACCAGAAAACCGGTGCGAAAGCGTGTCCACACGCTGCCTTCGGGCGAGATGCTATTGTTTTCCGCCAGCGCCTCGGGCTTGGCGCGCCAGGTCTTGATGCCCAGATAAATCAGATAGGCGGCACCGGCGTATTTGACCACGGAAAACAGCAGCTCCGAGGTCGCCAGCAATGCGCCCAGGCCGGCAGCCGAGCCGGCCATAATCAGGCCCAGCGCCGACAATAGCCCGAACATGGTGGGTAGCGTATGGCGCACGCCGTAGCGTATGCCGTGCGTCATCGCCAGCAACATATTGGGGCCGGGCGTGGCGGACACAAAAAACACTGTCACCACGAACAACAACCAGCTTTCCAGCGACATGGGGATGACCAAATTAGGATAAACCCGTCCAGTTTATGCCATTAGCCGCATCGTCGCCATG
>NZ_JBOFOO010000044.1:0-1238 GCF_051659485.1 Craterilacuibacter sp.
TCCGGCTCGCCAATATCTTCGTCCGGGGCATTGCCCCAATCGGCCGGATAAAATCCCTGTGCAACATGGCGGTGGAAGGTTGAATACGGCCAATCGCTGACCTGTTCCACCCAGCCGTGTTTCACCGGGTTGTAATGCACATAATCCACATGCCGCGCGAAGTCGGTTTCGTCGCGGATCAGGTGTTCCCAATAACGTCGTTGCCAGATGCCACGCTCGCCGTGCTTCAGGCGCGAGGCCGAGCATGCTTCGCCGGCGGGCAGTGCCCGGCTGAAGCCGGACTTGATCAGCCGCCAGCGCGTGGCGAAGTCGGCATCACCTTCGGGCAGTTCGATCACGCAGTGCAGGTGTTCGGGCAATACCACCCACGCGTGGATGGTGAACGGGTAGTCCCGTTTGACCTTGCTGACTGCAGCGCGCAGCAGGTCGATGTGTTCAACCAGCAGCCGGTTTTCGTGGCGCTCAAGCAGCGTCACGGTAAAGAAATAGGTGCCGCCGGGCCGCCATAGGCGGCGGTAGTCGGACATGGTGTTTTCGCTTCTGGCTTGCGCCGGGGTAGGGTGGGTTAGCCGCTTGCGGCGGCGTAACCCACCAGCCGGATGGAGGTTCGGTGGGTTACGGCGGTTTTACCGCCTAACCCACCCTACACCCCGATCCAATCAGCAGCTGAACATCGCCTTGCCGGTGCGCAGCATCTGCTGGCAGAAGCCCCACTCGTTGTCGTACCAGGCCAGTACTTTCACCATATTGCCGCCGGTGACTTTGGTCAGGGTGGCGTCGAAGGTGGAGGCTTCGGTGCTGTGGTTGAAGTCGCTGGAAACCAGCGGCAGGGTGTTGTAGCCCAGCACACCCTTCATCTTGCCTTCGGAAGCGGCTTTGATGATGGCGTTGACTTCGTCGACGGTGGTGTCGCGGCCGGCTTCGAAGGTCAAATCAACCAGCGACACGTTGATGGTCGGTACGCGTACCGAGAAACCGTCCAGCTTGCCCTTGAGTTCCGGCAGCACCAGACCGACAGCCTTGGCGGCACCGGTCTTGGTCGGGATCATGTTCTGGGTGGCGGAGCGGGCGCGGCGCAGGTCTTTGTGGCGCACGTCGGTCAGCACCTGATCGTTGGTGAAGGCGTGAATGGTGGTCATCAGGCCTTTGCTCAGGCCGATGCTGTCGTTCAGCGCCTTGGCCACCGGTGCCAGGCAGTTGGTGGTGCAGCTGGCGTTGGAAACCACGGTCATGTCGGC
>NZ_JBOFOO010000045.1:0-2741 GCF_051659485.1 Craterilacuibacter sp.
ACACGTCGGTCGCGATGACGAAATAATCGGCATCCACTTCACGTGCCAGCAGTGCCGAAGTCAGATCCTTGTCGATCACGGCTTCCACGCCAACCAGCTTGCCATCCTGATACATGGTCGGAATCCCGCCGCCGCCGGCAGCAATCACCACCGCGCCTTTTTCGATCATCCACTTGATAGGACGCATTTCGAAAATACGCTTGGGCTTAGGGCTAGCGACTACGCGACGGAAGTATTCGCCGTCCGCTTTAACAATCCAGCCCTTGTCGGCGGCCAGCTTTTCAGCTTCTTCCTTGCTGTAAACCGGACCGACAAACTTGGTCGGATTAGCAAAAGCCGGGTCTTTCGGGTCAACTTCGGTCTGGGTCAGGATGGTGGCGAACGGCACTTCAACTGGCAACTCGTTACCCATTTCCTGCTCGATCATGTAACCGATCATGCCTTCGGTCTGCGCACCCAGTACGTCCAGCGGGTACGGCGTCACCGAAGCATCAACGTGACGGGCATAAGCATCGTTCTGCAGACCCAAGAGGCCGACTTGCGGGCCGTTACCGTGGCACATCACCAGGTTGTGGCCCAGACGGGTCACGGCAGCCAGTTGCTTGGCCGCCACTTTGACGTTGGCACGCTGGTTGTCGGCGGTCATGGCTTCGCCACGTTTTTGCAGGGCGTTACCGCCCAAGGCTACGACTACACGCATTGCTTGATCCTTCTGATGTTTGAAATGGTCTATAGGGTGAGCTTGGTTTTTGTGTGGCACAGGATAAGCGGGATAGGCGTTTGGCCTCATATCGCGTGATGCCAAATCCTTGTCTTTGCGTGCCATAAAAAACGGCCGGGAATCAACCCGGCCGGCAGCTTAGGGGACAAGCCGTTTACTGATCGCCCAAGGTTGCAACCATGATGGCCTTGATGGTGTGCATGCGGTTTTCTGCCTGCTCGAAGGCCACGTTGGCATGGCTTTCAAAGACCTCTTCGGTCACTTCGATACCATTGGCGAATTGCGGATACTGGCTGGCCACTTCGGCACCCACGGTAGTGTCGCTATTGTGGAAGGCCGGCAGGCAGTGCAGGAATTTGACCTGCGGGTTTTGCGCTGCCGCCATCAGGTGAGCGTTGACCTGGAATGGCGATAGCAGCGCAATGCGTTCGTCCCAGACTTCTTTGGCTTCGCCCATCGATACCCAGACATCGGTGTGGATAAAGTCGGCGCCCTTGACGGCTTCTTCCGGCAGATCGGTCAGCGTCAGAGTGGCACCGGTCTTGACGGCAATGGCACGGCACTCTTCGATCAGTTCGGCTTCCGGCCACAACTGGGTCGGTGCGCCAATGCGTACATCCATGCCCAGCTTGCAACCTACAACCATCAGCGAGCGCGCCATATTGAAGCGGGCATCACCGACATAGGCGTAGGCGATCTGCGACAGCGGCTTTTCGCTGTTTTCGATCATGGTCAGCACGTCAGCCAGCATCTGGGTCGGGTGCCATTCGTCGGTCAGACCGTTGTAAACCGGTACGCCGGCGTTGTCGGCCAGTTCCTGCACCACGTCCTGCTTGAAGCCGCGGTATTCGATTGCATCGTACATGCGGCCCAGAACGCGCGCGGTGTCCTTCATTGATTCTTTGTAACCGATCTGCGAACCGGAAGGCCCGAGGTAGGTCACGTGAGCACCTTGATCGTAAGCAGCTACTTCAAATGCACAACGGGTGCGGGTCGAAGCTTTTTCAAAAATCAGCGCAATGTTTTTGCCGCTCAGATGTTGTTCTTCATTACCGGCATATTTGGCGCGCTTCAGATCACGGGACAAGTCCAGCAGATAGCGGATTTCGCGTGGGCTGAAGTCCAGCAGACGCAAATAGTTACGGTTTTTCAGATTGAAGGCCATGCTGATTATCCTGTTATCCATACCGGCCTGCATCGCGTGCCATCCGCTTGGGAGAGGCGGGCTTGCCATTGCACGGCTGGAAATAAAAGCAGGGCTGGAGAAACATGAATACCGACATTCGCTTGGAGGAGAACAAACAGTGCTTGAATGTCCGCGTGCATGATCCTGTTGTGCCAGCCCTGAGCAAAAATTGTAAGCGCCCGGATGGGATTCGGGCTGGGTCGTGTGCTGTTGATAGGCGCCGGTTTGATCCCGGCGCCTGTCCGCTTATACGCGGGTCACATCGCCATTCTGGTTCGGGAAGTAGTCTTCACAGCTGCCTTCGCGATATACGTCGGCGGTGGAGCAGTGCAGGCCGCCGCCGAAGGCGTAGGCATCGCGGAATGGCATCGGGATCACGTTCATGCCCAGCTTGTCCATCTGTTCCATCTGGTTCACTTCGGAGGCTTCGACGATCACTGTCTTGTGGTCGAGCACCAGGCAGTTCATCGACAGCCATACCGAGCTGTAGCACAGCGCAGGCGGTTCTTTGTGGGCAGGCATGGCCGCGTCGACGATCTGCCAGCCGTTCTGTTCGAAGATCTTGCGCTGCTCAACCGGCAGTTTGCGATGCGGGTTGTTGATGATCAGGCCGGGGCGCAGCGGCACGAAGGTCGCGTCGATATGGATAGGGTAAGGATCGCCCGGGAAGTTGACAGCATGGATGCGCAGCTCGGGATACTTGCGCTTGAACCATTCCATCGCCTTGCGGTTGGTGGTCAGACCGTGCTGGATAAACAAGTCCTTGCCCATGCGCATCACGTCGGCGGCGTCAAACAGGATTTCTTCTTCGGTGGTGACGAAGTCCTTGTTGGC
>NZ_JBOFOO010000046.1:0-1353 GCF_051659485.1 Craterilacuibacter sp.
CTGATGCCAAAGCCGGGCGGATCGAAACTCAACTGGTGGCTGAGCGTGCCTTCCGGTTCGGCCTGCGGAAACTTGCTGGCGATTACCCTGCCGCCCACATCCACCAGGCTGAGGTGATAGCGCTCGGCCATCCACCACGGCACCTGGGCCTGCAACAGGCGGTCGAAACGGTAGGCCAGCCGCAGGAATACATCCGGCCTGCCCGGCAGCGGCACCGCCAGATCGAAACGGTAACGCCCGTCGCGGTCAAGGTAGGGCTGGCCATAGGCCGCATGCCCCATTCTTGCTGCCCGCCACAGCGCGTCCTCGCTTGCCGTCACAGGCTGTTGCCGCCCCGCCATCCCCGCCGAGGCCAGCAGATCGAGCCCCGCCACCTCGGGGTGCTCGCGCAAAAACAGGGCTCGGGCACTGGCCAGATGGGCATCCGCACGCGGGATGCCGGACAGCGTCGCCGCCATGTTTTGCGCCCAGTCGCGCTGCCCGTCCAGCGACACCCGTATCGACTGTTCCAGCCACAGCACATCCTGAATCAGTACATCACGCTGCTCCTCGCGCCAGTCGCGATACAACAGCAAAGAAATACTGCCTATGCACAGCAGCAAGGCAATAAAAGCCAGGCCGGTAAACGGCAGCAATAGCCTCAAGGAACGGGCTTTGACCGGGGTAGAAAAACGTTTCATGACATGTACGGGTTTTCCCTATCAAGGAATTCCCCAATAGATATAAATGGCTAGACTTTCTACTTTACACCTTTATGACAGCCAGAAAACAAGGGCTGCATCAACCAGCACAATGCCAATAACACTGGAGAAACCGATGAAACTCAAACTGACCGCCCTGGCCATCGCCGCCACCTTCGCCGCCGGCTCGGCCTTCGCCGCCGGCGAAATCGTCATCAAGTTCAGCCACGTCGTCGCCAAAGACACCCCCAAGGGCAAGGCAGCCGAGCAATTCAAGAAACTGGCCGAAGAGCGGACCAAGGGCAAGGTCAAGGTTGATATTTATCCGAATAGCCAGCTGTACAAGGACAAGGAAGAACTGGAAGCCCTGCAACTGGGCGCGGTGCAGATGCTGGCGCCAAGCCTGGCCAAGTTCGGCCCGCTGGGCGTGAAGGAATACGAAGTATTCGACCTGCCGTACATGTTCGACAACTACGACGAGCTGCACAAAGTCACCCAGGGCCCGATCGGCAAGCAGCTATTGGGCAAGCTGGACAGCAAGGGCATCAAGGGCCTGGCATTTTGGGATAACGGCTTCAAGCACCTGTCGGCCAACAAGCCGATCAAGCTGCCATCCGATATCAAGGGCCTGAAGATGCGCATCCAGTCGTCCAAGGTACTGGACGAAGAAATG
>NZ_JBOFOO010000047.1:0-1264 GCF_051659485.1 Craterilacuibacter sp.
GGCAAGGACTAATGCGCAAATTATACATAATGGTTTTGCATTGTCGTAATTATGCAAAACCATACTTGTCATAAATCAAGGCCGGGTTATTTATCCAGCGTCAACACGCTGGCGGCGCGCTCATCCGGGCATCATAATACGGACTTGTGCCCACCCTCCGGATACGCCCGCGCACCATGCCTTTGCAACTGAATCTGCCCGCTGCCGCGATGCCCGCCAGCCCGCAAGCCACCCTTGCCGCCTTGCAGGCACTCGCGCCCATCCCGGCCGAAGCGGCGCGGCAGCTGGCCGCACTATGGCAAGACAGCAACCAAAGCCTACTGGACAGCAATAGCCGTCTGGCTTTATTCGGCCACTTTCAGCAGGCACTGGTGCGCATCCTGCCGGCGCTGGAAAATGATTACCGCCTGCGCGAACTATCCGCCACCCTGCGGGCGCGAAAAGCGGCGGCACTCGCGCGGCGCCTGCAACTAGCGCGCCTGCTGACGCTCAAGCTGTGCCTGCAACAGGCCGAAGCGCCACCTGCTGCATTGCAACTGCACTTGCTGCAAAGTGTGCTGGACGCCAGCCATGATGTGCTGGCCACCCATCTGGCAAGCTATCACCCGCTGCCGGCCATGTTCTGGCGCGATAGCCACCGGCTGTACCAGCATGCCTGCGCTAGCGGCCATGGCGATGATGTGGCACTGGCAACCCGCTATAAGGCACTGCTGCTGCTGGGGCTATGCAATAGCAACCGCCTGCCCCCTGCCCAGATCGCGCGCCTGCTCGAACTTGCCAGCAGCGCGGCCACGCAGTTGCTGCTCGGCACCTGCGATGCGGCTGGCGAAGGTTTTTATGTCGACACCGATGCCGACCAGCCGCCGGGCTACCACGACACGCCGCCAGAGGCAGGCTGGATGCTGGATACCCGCCCTCTGGTCGATGCGCTCAGGCAGCAATTGCAGATGCAAAGCCACGGCACGCCGGGGGCGCACGCCGAAGACGGCGAGCTATTTCAGGCGCTGCTGCACGACTGCCAACGCAAGGCAGAACGCCACGAAGTACGCATCAAGATGGGCGGCACGCTGAGCCTGGTCTCCACCCTGCCCGCCTGCTGGCATCACAGCAATGGCGGCAGCTGGTCGTTTGCCCCCACCGGAGACAGCAGCGAGGAGCTGATCTACCACAGCCAGCTGGCACGGCGCAGCCCCCCGCCCGCGCCGGCCAGCATGACCATCATCAATCGCAGTTGCAGCGGCATGCAGCTGGCGGGCAACAGCCT
>NZ_JBOFOO010000048.1:0-19092 GCF_051659485.1 Craterilacuibacter sp.
TAAATCGCTTCTTTCTTATTGTCGGCCTGAGCGCCTATCACGGTGCAATTGCCTTGTCCGGCATAGTTCACGCACTGTACCCAGAAACGGCTGGAGCCGGCCTTGACGAGCTCGGCACGCGAGCCGCATTTGCTGCAGGACTTAAGAATAGCGGCGTTGGTTTCAGTCATACGATCCTCTTGCTGCGGTGGGATGGATAAAAATCATCATGGCACAAGCGGACCCGCGATGTAGATGGCACGAACATGCCGGCAAGCCCTCAGTCATACCGGATAAGCGCCGCACTTGAGTTAGAATCCTTGCCTTGCCCCGATAAAAACCGCCCCCGATACCATGCCGATTCCAACCGAAGCCCTTGCCCAGCAGCCTCACAACCCGCGTACCGTGCTGCATGCACTGGCACTGTACTGGCAGCCCTGTACCCGCACTACGCTAGTCAGTTTGCTAGCCAAGCTGGGCTGGAAAGATGACGATGGCCGGCGCTTCGACATGAATACACTGCTTGGCGAACTCAAGCTGCTGAGTGATCAGGGCTGGGTGGAAGAAATACCCAACCGTGCCAACTACTGGCAGCTGGATGTGGAGGTCATGACGGCGGCCTATCTCGATATGCTGGACAGTACGCCCGCCAGCCACTTGCAGCAGGCGCTGCTGGAAATGCATAACCTGGAAGAAACCGGCTTGCGTCGTTGGGCGCCTTATTTTTCGAGTGTAGAAATTGCCGTCAGTGTATTGCGTCTGGCGCTGCATAGCGGTGCCAGTCCGCAGCAGATGCAGCACTTCGAGCCTTGGTGTCGCAGCAGCGAATACTGGGAAACACTGTTGCAACATGCGGCTCTGGATGATTTCGATCCTGAGCTGTTTGTCCGCCTGCACCCGCAACTGCAGGCACATATGGCCACCCTCGCGCTCATCCGCCTGCAACTGGCGTGGGATGGCCGCTATGCCGAGATCCCGCATATTGCCCGCCAGTTGCTGGAGCAGGGACATCACTCGGGCCCACTGCCGCTGGCCCTGATCGAATATTCCATCCTGTCCGGCCAGACACAGCAAGTGGAAGACATTATTGCGCTAGTCGGCACGGAACAAACCGCCAGCCAGCCGGCGTGGCCCGGCTATGTCGATTGTGCCCGCGCCGCAGTCGCCACCACACGCGGGCAGTGGGCTGCTGCCCAACAGGGTTTTGAAGCAGGGCTGGCCAAACTGAAAAAGCATAGCGGCCGGCGCAAGCAGCTGATGCACGACACCATGGCCTGGCTATATCCCTTAGCCTTGATGGCACAACAGACACCCGCGCATCTCGAGTTGGCCCGCAAGTTTTGCGCCACCGAAGCCGGCAGCCGCAACCCAGGCACGGATACCTTGTGGGGCGTGTTATGCAACGCCATCCGCATCCGTCTGGGTGAATTGCCGCGCAATGCCCACAGCTTCCAGCTGCAAAGCTCGCACTTTTACTTTCACGAGACCGATTTCTGGCGAATCATGGTGCGGGTCTGGCTGCTGGAGCCAGGCCGCCTTGTCAGCTTTAGCCAGGCAGAAAGTGAAGCCATCCCGCTAGTGCATGCGCTACTCAAGGACTGTGGCCTTGTGTGGATGGTAGAGCAACTGAATGCAGCGCTGACACAAAGCTTGAACCAGCCGGTAGAAGGTGCTTTTTTTGCCGCCCAGCGCAGTGAAAGCTGGCGTATCACGCTGGCGGCACTGGCCGCGCTAGGCAATAGCACGTCGGTATCAGAAACGGATACCAGCACGCGACTGATCTGGCAAATAGCGCTATCCGATGCGGGCGAAGTCAAATCCATCACTGCGCTGGAACAGAAACAGGGCGTGCGCGGTTGGGGCAAATCCAAAGCCATACCGCTGTCACGCCTGGCCAAGGATGAAAAGCTGCCGCCGGAAGACCTGCGTGTCGCCCGTGCCATTCGCAAGGCGGCCGGCAATAACCTGTATCTGGATCTGGCCAATGCCGTCGTGGCCCTGATCGGCCACCCCATGGTCGAGCTCGCCGATGCGCCGGGGCAAAATGTCGAGCTGGTCGAAGCCATGCCGCAACTGGAAGTGATAGAAGCCGCAGGTGAGCTCAAGGTCAAGGTGACACCCGCGATGCGTCCGGCACCGACCCTGCTCAACCCCTATCTGACCGCCGCACAGGAAAAGGAGCGCGAGGCGCTGCGGCTGATTACCGTGGTGCGCGATTCACCCAGTCGCGCCCAAGTCATCCGCTTTACCCCCGAACAACTGCGTGCGGCCCAACTGGTTGGGAAAGGCCTGAGCCTGCCGGCACAGGCGCGTGACGAACTGCAGCAAGCCTTGTCCGGCCTGGCTACGCACTTTCAGGTGGCAGGCAACCAGATCGATGCCGCACGCGAAACCACTGCCGAGACACGTTTGCGCGCCGAACTCTCGCCCAAGGACGATGGCCTGATCCTGCGTCTGGTGGCCGCACCGCTGGGCGAAGCCGGCCCACGGCTGATCCCGGGCATAGGTCGTACCCAGCTGATTGCACGTATTGCCGGTGAAGCACTCAGCGCCACCCGCGACCTGAAAGCCGAAAATGCCCAGCTGGATGCCGTATTGGCGATCGCCGAGATGCTGAACCCGCTACCGCGCAAATCACCGCAGGAATGGGAAATCGCCTCGCCCGACGATGCACTCACCTTGCTGGCCCTATTGCCGGAATCAACAGCGATTGCCGGCATCGACTGGCCACGCGGCAAGGCAATACGGGTCAACACCCTGCAGCCCTCCGCACTCAAGGTCAGCATCAGCAGCGGTCGCGACTGGCTGGCGCTGCAGGGCGAAGCGCGAATAGACGAGCAGCTGGTGTTGTCGCTCAATACCCTGCTCGAATTTGCCAAAGGCGAGAACCGCTTTGTTGCACTGGGGGATGGCCAGTACCTGACGCTGACGCAGGAGTTGCGTACCCGTCTGGCCGAACTGTCTGCTGTCGCCGATATCCACAAGGGTGAAGCCCGGGTACCGCAACTGGCGGCAGCATGGCTGGATGATGCACTGACCGGTATAGAGATAAACAGCGATCAGGCCTTCAGAGAACGCCTGCAACGCTTGAGTGCCGTCAATGACAGCATGCCGGTCCTGCCTTCCAGCCTGCAAGCCGAACTACGCGACTACCAGCATGATGGTTACCAATGGATCATGCGGCTGGCGGCCTCGGGGTTTGGTGCTTGTCTGGCCGATGATATGGGCCTGGGTAAAACCCTGCAGGCACTGGCCGTACTACTGGCGCGAGCCGGCGAAGGCCCGGCGCTGGTGATCGCCCCGACTTCGCTCACCGGCAACTGGCAGGCCGAAGCACGGCGCTTTGCACCGACACTGAATGTCAGCGTCTATAGCGAGGGCGACGAAGCAGCACGCAGTGCCATGATCGCCGATGCACAGGCCGGTGATGTCCTGCTGGTGTCCTATACCCTGCTGCTGCAGGCCAGCGACGCTTTTGCCGCACGGACATGGCACACGCTGGTGGTAGACGAGGCGCAGGCCATCAAGAATGCCCAGACCAAACGCAGCCAGGCAGTGTTCCAACTGGATGCCGGTTTCAGGCTGGCGCTATCGGGTACTCCGATAGAAAACCGCCTGTCCGAGCTATGGGCCATCATGCGCTATTGCAACCCGGGCTTGCTGGGCAGCAGCAAGCGTTTTAGCGAACGCTTTGCCAATCCGATAGAACGCGAAAACGACCGCAACGCCCAGCGCACACTGCGGCGCCTGATTTCACCCTTTATCCTGCGCCGCACCAAGCAGCAGGTACTGGACGAATTGCCGCCACGCACCGAGCTGGTGCTGGCCGTCAAGCCTGATGCCGCCGAGCTTGCCCACTACGAATCCCTGCGCCGGCAGGCACTTCAGGAGGCCGAACAGGGCATGGCCGACGGCAATGCAGGGCAAGCACGAATGAATATGCTGGCGCAACTGACCAAACTGCGCCGCGCCGCCTGCGACCCGCGTCTGGTCAACCCGCAACTGGGCCTCTCTGGCGCCAAGGTACAGGCTTTTGCCGAACTGGCTGAAGAGCTGGTCGCCAACCGCCACAAGGTGCTGGTGTTCAGCCAGTTTGTCGACTTTCTGGCCTTGCTGCGCGAGCCGCTGGATGCCGCCGGCATCGCTTACCAGTATCTGGATGGCGCCACCCCGGTCGCAGAGCGCAACCGTCGCGTAGCGGCCTTTCAGGCCGGCGAAGGCGAACTATTCCTGATCAGCCTCAAGGCCGGTGGCTTCGGCCTGAACCTGACGGCCGCCGACTATGTCATCATTGCCGACCCGTGGTGGAACCCAGCCGCCGAAGATCAGGCCATGGGCCGTGCCCACCGCATGGGCCAGCAGCGCCCGGTAACCGTCTACCGTCTGGTGAACGAAGGGACGCTGGAGCAAAGCATTATCGCGCTACACCACGACAAGCGGGCACTGGCCGACGGCATTCTGGAAGAAGGTGGCGGCGCCATCGTGCCATCCGGTGAAGACCTGCTGGCACTGATACGCGGCTGAAACGACCGGAACAATCGACCGCCCGTGCATAAGCAGGCGCGGGCACAAGGAAAACAGAAAATGAAGCGGAGTACGCATGCCGATCTGGGTTGATGCCGACGCCTGTCCCAAAGTCATCCGCGAGGTCTTGTGCCGTGCGGCCGATCGTGCTGCCATGCAGACCACGTTTATTGCCAATCAGCTACTCAGCATACCGCCGTCAGCGCATATCCGCGCCCTGCAAGTACCGAAGGGCTTTGATGTGGCAGACAATGAAATTGTGCGTCGGGTCGCTGCGGATGACCTGGTGATTACCGGTGATATTCCATTAGCGGCCGAAGTATTGGCCAAGGGTGCGGCGGCGCTTAACTGGCGTGGCGAGCCGTTTTCAACGGAAACCATCGCCGCCCAGCTGACCATGCGCGATTTTATGGAAACGCTACGCGCCAGCGGCATCCAGAGCGGTGGGCCGGCCACGCTTAGTCAGGCCGACCGTCAGGCTTTTGCCCGCCAGCTCGATATCTGGCTGGCACGCCAGCGGCCACGCCAATGACTACGGATGCCTTCAAATGCAAGGCATCCGTAGCGGAGTGGATTTAAAGCCATCACTGATGGCTGCGATGCAAGCTTAACAGCACCCAAACAAGCAGCCCTGACAAGACGGGCGGCTTGGCTGCGAAGCAAGCTTTACCGGAGTACGATCATGCCTGCAGATCAAACCGGTCTGCGTCCATGACCTTTATCCAGGCCAAGACAAAGTCCTGAACGAACTTCTGCTTGTTGTCATCCTGCGCATAAACCTCGGCATACGCATGCAGAATCGAGTTTGAGCCGAATACCAGATCAACCCGGGTCGCAGTCCATTTGACGGCTCCGCTCGTGCGGTTGCGCAGCTCAAACAAGTTGTTAGCCACCGGATGCCAGCTATTCCCCATATCCGTCAGATTAACGAAGAAGTCGTTTGTCAGCGCACCCACCCTATCGGTAAATACGCCATGGCTCGCTCCGCCATAGTTCGCGCCCAGAACACGCATACCCCCAATCAGCACCGTCATTTCGGGCGCAGTCAATCCCATCAGTTGGGTGCGGTCGAGCAATAACTCCTCCGCGCTGACGGAATCGTCTTTCTTGAGCCAGTTGCGATATCCGTCATGCTCCGGCTCCAGCACCTCAAAGGAATGGGCATCGGTCATCGCGGCACAGGCATCCCCCCGCCCCGGCTTAAACGGAACCTCGATATCGAAACCCGCGGCCTTGGCACCCTGTTCGATGCCGACATTGCCGGCCAGTACAATCACATCGGCCACGCTGGCCCCGGTATCGGCAGCAATGGCCTCCAACACAGCCAGCACGCTGGCCAGCCGCGCGGGCTCATTGCCTACCCAGTCTTTCTGCGGAGCGAGCCGGATACGTGCACCGTTGGCACCGCCGCGCTTGTCCGAACTGCGGAAGGTTCGGGCACTGTCCCAAGCCGTGCAGACCATCTCGGCGATAGTCAGTCCGCTGGCGGCAATCCTGGCCTTAACGGCGGAAACGTCGTAGTCGCTGCGCCCGGCAGGCACAGGGTCCTGCCAGACCAGGTCTTCCTTGGGCACCTCTGGGCCCATATAGCGCGCTTTCGGCCCCATGTCGCGGTGGGTCAACTTGAACCAGGCTCGCGCGAAAGTCTCCGAGAAGTAGGCCGGGTCCTTATAAAAATGCTCCAATATTTTCCGATAGTCCGGATCCATCTTCATGGCCATGTCGGCGTCAGTCATGATCGGGTTGTGACGGATAGACGGATCTTCGGCATCGACAGGCTTGTCTTCTTCCCTGATATCGACCGGCTCCCACTGCCAGGCACCGGCCGGGCTCTTCTTGAGCTCCCAGTCATAACCCAGTAGCAGCTGGAAGTAGCCGTTGTCCCACTGGGTGGGGTGGGTGGTCCACGCGCCTTCCAGGCCGCTGGTGACGGCGTCATGGCCGAGGCCTCGCGTCGTCTTGTTGAGCCAGCCCAGCCCCTGATCCTCGAGCCCGCCACCTTCGGGAGCAGGGCCGAGCCGCTTGGCATCCCCGTTGCCGTGACACTTGCCCACCGTGTGGCCGCCAGCGGTCAGGGCAACCGTCTCCTCGTCGTTCATGGCCATGCGCCCAAACGTCACCCTGACATCCTGTGCCGTTCGAAGCGGATCCGGCTGGCCACCAACCCCTTCCGGATTCACGTAGATCAGCCCCATCTGCACGGCAGCCAGCGGATTCACCAGCGAGTCGCGCTTGTCGCCTTCGTAGCGGCTGGCACCCAGCCATTCCTTTTCGGAGCCCCAGTAGACATCCTTCTCCGGATGCCAGATGTCTTCGCGACCGAAGCCAAAACCGAAAGTCTTCAATCCCATAGACTCGTAAGCCACATTGCCGGCGAGAATGATCAGGTCGGCCCAGCTGATCTTGTTGCCGTATTTCTTTTTGATCGGCCACAGCAGACGCCGCGCCTTATCCAGATTGGTGTTGTCGGGCCACGAGTTGATCGGTGCAAAACGCTGACTACCGCGCCCGGCACCGCCGCGGCCGTCGGCAATGCGGTAGGTACCGGCCGCATGCCAGGCCATGCGTATCATCAGGCCGCCATAATGCCCCCAGTCCGCCGGCCACCAATCCTGACTATCGGTCATGAGCACAGTCAGGTCCTGCTTCAGCGCGGCGACGTCGAGCTTTTTGAGTTCCTCACGGTAGTCGAAATCCGGACCTAGCGGATCGGTCTTGGCGTCGTGCTGGTGCAGGATGTCCAGATTCAGCGCCTTCGGCCACCAGTCCATATTCGAACTGCCCGTCAATGTATTGGCGCCGTGCAACACGGGGCATTTTCCTGCAGAATTTTGATTGTTTGCTGGCATCACGTCTGGCCCTTTTGCAACTTGGTTGGCAATCGATGGCGAAGTGGGATTCAGATAACACATCCATTGATGATGTCAGGTCGGCCCATCATGCTTTTCCTGTTAGCCCATCCGTCAAACTTCCGACTCAATCTATATAGCTAGCGCAGCGTTATTTTTCCCAAGGCGCATGATCGCTCTTCGGCATTTTTTATCCAAATGCTTATCACTATCGGGAAAGCCCCCCAATCCAAGGCCGTACCAAAGCATACAAAATAGCGCTATATCCCTCTTGGCATATAGCGCTGAATGGTTTTCATTTCATAATGAATAGCTACACGCTAAGCGGCATTTTTATGACATAAACAGGTGAAGCGATTATCCGTCTGCATCAGGTAGGCCATTATTAAAATATAAAATCAAATATCAATTTGATAGCGTAAATTATACCGAGTAGTATCCTGCGAAATTCATCTCCGGTTTTCTACGCAAGGCAGTATCAGCATGATCAAGTGCATCAACGTGGCAGACCTCAAAGTGGGCATGTACATCCATGATCTCAACTGCGACTGGATGGCGCATCCTTTTCTGACCAAGCGTTTTCAGGTAGGCAAGACGCTGGAAATAGAAAAAATAAGCGCCAGCGGTATCCATGAAGTCTACATAGACACCAGCAAGGGTCTGGATGTTTCGCATGCCCCCACCGTCAATGAAGTCAAAAAGCAACTGGAAAGCGAAATCATTGCTTTTGCCGAGCAAGAGCAGCCCTTGCCCAGAGCCGTCGAAGCGGGTGAAGAACTGGGTCAGGCCCGCCTCATTCACGAGCAAGCCAACCAGCTGATCTTCGATATCATGCAGGATGTCCGGCTGGGACAGCAGGTTGAGCTGGAAAAAATGGAACCGGCTGTCGCGCGCATGACGCAATCCATCCTGCGCAATAATGGCGCTCTACTCTCACTGTGCCGGATCAAGAATAAAGACGATTACACCTTCCGCCATTCGGTCAGCGTCGGTGCGCTCATGGTCAGTTTTTGTAACGCCATGGGGATGGACAAACAGACCATCCATCTGGCCGGTATTGGTGGCATGTTGCACGATATCGGCAAAATGAAGATCCCGGATGCCATCCTCAACAAGCCGGGCAAACTGACCGAGGACGAATTCGGTATCATCAAATGCCATGTCGTCGAGAGTGAGCAAATCCTGCAGGCCACCCACGGCATCTCCGAATTGTCCATTTTAGTGGCTTCGCAGCACCACGAGCGCCACGATGGCAGCGGCTATCCGGCAGGACTCAAGGGAGCAGAGATTTCGGAATTGGGACAGATGGCCGCGATTGTCGATGTCTACGATGCACTGACATCAGACCGTTGTTACCATAAAGGAATGCCGCCTACCGACGCACTCAGAAAAATATACGAGTGGTCGAAGTTTCATTTCAATCCCAAACTGGTACAGGCTTTTATGCGCTGTATCGGCATCTATCCGGTAGGCACACTAGTACTACTGAAAAGCGGCCGCCTTGCTGTCGTCATCGAACAAAACGATACCAGCTTGGCCGCTCCCAAGGTCAAGGTATTCTTCAGCACCAAGAGTAATGTGCATATCCGGCCCGAAATTGTGGACCTGTCGCGCGGCATGACGCAAGGGGGGAGCGATCGTATCATGCGTCACGAGTCCCCACAGAAGTGGGGATTGGATCCGCTACGTTTTCTGTAATGTTCAGGCCGCAGGATATTTTTTCGCATTCTTGAGCAGCTTGTCAGCGACAGCATGCTCAAGATCAATGCCGCTTACCTGTGCCAGGCGTACCAGATACAGCAGCACATCGGCTATTTCTTCACCTAAATGCTCGAATTCTGCCGGATTCTGATGAAGGGCGACAGCTTCGGCATCCGTCTTCCACTGGAAAATTTCAGCCAACTCGCCAACTTCCCCCGTGAGGGCCAACACCAGATTTTTTGGCGTATGAAAACGCTGCCAGTCACGCGCATCGGCAAACTGTTGCAGCCTTTCCAATAGCGGATCCACATCCAGCAACTTTTCCGAAGCCATGCTCTATCCCGCTCAGGACTTGCGCGAAAACAAACGCGGACGCGTGTCTGTTGTATCGGCAACAGGCGCCACAGCCGGCTTGCTTGCCGGGCGAGGAGCCAATGCTCTTGCCTGCTTGGCCTTCATATTGGTAAACAGGGCTTCGACTTTGGTGCGCGCCCAAGGTGTGCGGCGCAGAAAAATCAGGCTGGTCTTGATACTGGGCTGAAAGGTAAAGCAACGGATCTTGATGCGCTTACCAAGATCTTCCCAGCCATAACACTCAACCAGCTCAACCAGCATCGCTTCCAGCGTAATGCCATGCATAGGATTATCAGGTTGGGTCGATGTCATAACAGGCTTTCCGTAGGGTATAAAGATGTAGCATAGGCATCAGCCTTGCCATAAAACAAAAAGCGCCTTGCGGCGCTTTTCTTTTTCATGCAACTGAATGGTGCCCCGGGCCGGGGTCGAACCGGCACAGCCGAAGCCGAGGGATTTTAAGTCCCTTGTGTCTACCAATTTCACCACCGGGGCCAAACAGGCATGAGCTGCTTGTCGCAGCGATCAGGACGTGACTTTATCACATTTCCGTACAGAATTTCAGCCATTCACCCTGCTGAAATCACAGTTTTCTCTGCATTTAGTTCCGAAACGTGATTTTTTTGGTATAGGCACAAAACCCGGGCCGCGGTCCGACCTGCGGATGCTTGCGGCAGGTATTGGGGCGAAGCTCGTAAATCGTGCACAAACGGGTTTTCTGATCCAGATAGCTGCAGTCTCCATTGGCACGGCGTGATAGCGTAAACAGGCTGTGCTTGAAGTTGAAGTGCTCGATCACCTTTTGCTTTTGCAGATTTTTTGCCAGCGATTTGATCGGTTCTTCCATTTCGAACTCGTCAATCACGCCCATGCGTACCAGATCGGGCAAACGCACCTCTACCGGCATCGAGCAGCAACTCCCCATACAGCTATCGCACATTCCCTGCTTGTATTTGGCCCAGGTATCCGTCTGGTTTACATCAGCACTCACAAATTTTCCCTGTATCAAAATAACTGCGTTTCACGTGAAACACTTTATTGTGGCCGCTGACGGTAAAAAGTCAGCGGAATTGTCACGGGCACATCGGATGGTGGCGGCGTCTTCAGTACATGCTTTTTCATCTTACCCATCACATGCATCTCGCACGGGCGGCAATCGAAAGTTAGGGTATAGGTTTCGCTCCCCGACTTGAGCGTCATCGGCTCGGCCCGCACCTGCCCCATGACACCCTTCACCCCCTTGGCTTGCTTGGGGCATAAGTTAAAACTGTAACGCAGGCAATGCTTGGTAATCATCAGGCTGACTTCACCCTCTTCCTGGTGCGCCTCGTAAGCCATTTCCATCACCTCTACCCCGTGCTTGCGATAGAACTGCCACGCCAGTGGATTGTAGACATTGGCCAGATAACTGAGCGTAGGCTCCGGATAGGCAACCGGCGGTACGACCGCTTCTTTGCGCAGCTGCCGCGGCCACGCATTGATGCGCGCCTCTTCCAGGCGGGCAATGGCTTCACGGCGCAAAGCATTAATGGCAGAGGCCGGCACAAACCAAGGCTGGCGTAAGTTCAAGGCGATATCGTGAGCACAGAACATGGTATTACCCAGTTTGCCCAGATTGTCGCGCAGGCCGGCTTCGGCCCGTGCAGCATCCTTGGCCGGCTCCAGCGCCATTTCTGCCGCTACAGATACCTGAACACCATCGCTATCGGTCAGCGACAACTGCAAACCTTTATCGTTGTCGCTCAGACTGATCCAGACACCAACCCTGCGTTCGGCCGATTTTTTCAGCAGCGCCAGCTCCCAGGCATGGTCGCGGTTACGGCAAATATCGGTACCCGGCTTCAAGCCGGCAAGTAGCGACACATCATGCGGCTCCACCTTCCAAAGCTCGCCTTCAGTACCGCGCCCGGTTTTTTTTACGGTATTAGCGTGAAAACCAACCACTTCACGTTTTTGCATGAAATTCAGGCCGTCACCATTAGCGAGCAGTTCTTGTGTTTCCAGCTCGAACCAGTCCTGCCCCACCTTGGTCACCACCCCCAAGCCGAGACCGACAAACTTGGGCGAATCAAAAGCACCAATATCTATTTTGCGTCCGGTGGCAAAGTAATCCGTTGCGCCACGATGAAATGTCTTGTCAGGGTCAGGTACAAAGAATATTTCACTGTCACCACTGGAGGCGCGCGCCAACTCAGGATGGCGCTCGATAATTTCATCCAGTAATAGTCGGTAATGTGCGGTGATGTTCTTGACGTAGGACACATCCTTGTAGCGCCCTTCAATCTTGAATGAACGCACACCGGCATCGACCAGCGCGTCCAGATTGGCAGTCTGGTTATTGTCTTTCATTGACAATAAATGCTTGTCGAAAGCCACCACCCCGCCCTGGCTATCCGTCAGGGTGTAAGGCAAACGACAGGACTGTGAGCAATCACCACGGTTGGCGCTACGGCCGGTATCGGCATGGCTGATATAGCACTGGCCGGAATAGGCAACACATAAAGCACCATGGATAAAGTACTCGATGGCAGCCCCATCTCCGACTGCCGCAGAAATCTGGCGAATTTGCGGAATGGTCAACTCACGTGCCAACACCAGCTGTGAAAACCCGCTATCAGATAGAAAACTGGCTTTTTCAATGCTACGGATATCACACTGGGTAGAAGCATGTAGCTGGATGGGCGGCAACGCCATTTCCAGAATACCCATATCCTGCACGATCAGCGCATCGACCCCGGCATCGTACAGCTGATGAATCAGAACACGGGCAGGCTCCAGCTCGGCCTCATGCAGAATGGTGTTGAGTGTAACGAAGATACGCGCATGGTAACGATGGGCAAATTGCACCAGTGTCGCAATTTCAGCCACGCTATTGCCGGCGTTATGCCGTGCCCCGAAACTTGGTCCGCCGATATACACCGCATCAGCGCCATGCAGGATAGCCTCCCGGCCAATCTCGGCAGTTTTGGCAGGAGACAACAACTCCAGCTGGTGCGATAGCAGACTCATTGCAACATCCTTGAGGCAAAATTTATGGGGCGCGAATACGCGAGGGGCGGAAGTATAGCGGAATCAGGTACTTGGAGAAACACACTTGCCTGACAAGCATAGGAAATATACAAACCAGACAACAATCACCATTCATTTATGCCAAGCAAGCGAGGCTGTAAATTGCATCCAAATATGCGATACTCTGCGCTTATTATTATGAAATGCGCATGGGGTTGAACATGGATTTCGAACAAGCAAGATTCAATATGATAGAGCAGCAGATCCGTCCGTGGGATGTGCTCGATACCGATATTCTGGACTTGATGTTTCACGTGAAACGTGAAGATTTTGTCAGTGAAGAACTACGGACTCTGGCCTTCACCGATAAAGAGCTCCCCCTGCCCAATGGCAGCCTTATGCTGCAACCCAAGATTGAAGCACGTATGGTGCAGGATCTGAATGTACAAGCCAAAGACAAGGTGCTGGAAATTGGCACCGGTTCCGGCTACGTGACAGCCCTGCTCGCCAAGCTGGCTCAACATGTTTACAGCGTAGACATTGACGCCAAGCAGCTAGAGCGTGCAGCCGGTAATCTTAAAAAAGCCCATATCCAGAATATCACCCTGCTTGAAGGTAACGGTGTCAGCGGCTTATTAGCGCAAGCACCTTATGATGTTATTTTTGTTGGCGGATCACTACCCATCGTTCCCGAACAATTGAAGCAGCAACTGGCTATCGGCGGGCGCATGATGATTGTTGCAGGTGATCTTCCGGTCATGCGTGCCCTACTGGTTACGCGTATTGCCGACAACGACTTCAGCAGCGTAGAAATGTTCGATACCTGTATTGCCCGCCTGGATAAGGCAGAAGCCGTAGAACCCGAGCGTTTTGCTTTCTGATGATAAGCGAGATCCGTGTAGCCGAACTGGCAGTCTGGCTGGCAGATACGCAGCGCCAAGCTCCGTTTCTACTGGATGTGCGTGAGCCATGGGAAGTTGAAATTGCCTGCCTTGCCGACTCCAGCAATATTCCCATGCATCTGATTCCGCTACGCATGAATGAATTGCCGGACGATATACCTATCGTCACGATCTGCCATCATGGCGTACGCAGCTATCAAGTAGCTTTGTATCTGGAAAATGCCGGATTCGAACAAGTGCAGAGTCTTGCTGGCGGCGTAGAAGCTTGGGCGAGTAATATTGATACCCAAATGGCACGCTATTAAGTAGCTAATACTTACGTTTTACAAATTTATCGGGCCGCTTTTTGCGGCCCTTTTCTATGGTTCAACACATGTCGACCCTGAATTATCTCGATACCGCCCTCGCCCGGGTTCATCCTGCATGGCTGGCCACGCTTAACCGTCCCGATATAGCGCATCAGTTGCAAGACATTGACCAAGCACTAAGCCGCTACGTACAGGCTGGAGAAACCATTTACCCGCCACGGGCATCCATCTTTGCGGCACTGAACCTGCCTCCAGAGCAAATACGGGTTGTCATATTGGGGCAAGATCCTTATCACGGGGCAGGCGAAGCAATGGGACTAAGCTTTTCCGTACCTGCAGGGGTACGTATTCCGCCCAGTCTGCGCAATATTGATAAAGAGTTAGCCAGTGATCTTGGTCTTCCTATCCCGCTATCTGGCAACCTTTCCGCTTGGGCTGCACAAGGCGTGCTGCTACTGAATAGTGTGTTGACTGTTGCCGCCGATAAGGCCGGTAGTCATGGCAAGCTAGGCTGGCAAACTATTTGTGATGCGCTGATCGATACGGTCAACCAAGAAAATCCCGGTTGTATTTTTTTACTATGGGGAAAGTGGGCACAGAGCAAGGCTGCACGCATCAATAGCCAACGTCATGCCATCCTGTGTGCGGCCCACCCCTCGCCTTTGTCGGCCTACCGAGGCTTTTTTGGCTGCCGCCATTTTTCTCAGAGCAATGCCTGGTTACAGAGAAACGGCTATCCACCAATAAATTGGCAGCGCACTTGAAGCGGATCAACGACAAGCACGGCCCATTCAAGTCCATTTACCATCGCTAAATGGCCATAAAGGGGGCGTCAGCCGCTTTGTAGCCTGATGCCCTCAATCCCCTAGCCTGAAGCAAGCTCTTCCTGATACCGCTCCATACTGTCCATTTATCTTGAATGCCATTTACGGCCATTGTTACGGCTGCTTTTTCTGTTGCGTTAAGCCTGTTGTGGATAAGTACATCATGTCTGCCTGCTTGACGGCAACAAACCAAGGTTTTATCCAGCTCTTAGTCCTATTTCCTCAGTGTTGCCCACAAGACACGCGCCAATTTGGCATGTCATCTCAAAATATCCTGTCCAGTGCCCGGCAAAGCCAGATCTTGTGTTGCGTTGATGCTCTAGCGGACAGCAAGGGCGATTTCAGCTCTCCATTTTTGGCAGCACTCGGGATCGGCATGCATTGAAGCATTCAGCTAAGCCGCTGATTTTAATCATGTTCTATAAAATTTGAAATGTAATATATCAACTTTCATCACCTTGAGTTGTGAGTAAAAATGGCTAGATAGACGAAAACTATCACTAATGTCCTATAGCCAGTGCCTGCTTTGTTTCGAAAGCCATCCTCTTTTTATTTCGATTTACTGCATACGTTTTTGGTTTTGTTTTTTGTTTCTGTCTGACCTTGTGCGCATTTCAATCTTTATTCTTTATTTATTTATATAAAACCTGATGATGCTTGATGAAGGGCACCTGCAGCTGTTGATAAGTCTGTTATGGCTATATAAAACAGCATCTTAGCTTGTTTTATATCCTGTTTGCTAACGCAGATTCTGGTAGGTAAAGGATGTGGATAGTTTTTACACTCTGTCACTATGCCAAGTTATCAACAGCTTAGGTTTATTGCTTAACATTTGTTTGTGCATTCTTGGTTTGGGTCATTCTTCATTGTTTCAATTATTATTCTTTTAAAAACTGATGATACTGATGAAGCTGACAAAATCTGTGGATAACTGCATTTTTTTTAGCAAAACCAAGCATTTCACCTGTGAATTAGCTTTGGATAGCTTGAGCTGTTTGATGGCTTGTTAATTGTGGATAAGTTAGATCCAAGTTTTCCACAGCAGCTTATGCACATTCCTTCTCCCCTATTTTGCTTGGTTAACTACAGCTCCCCTCGTACAATGCCGTTCATGATGAACGTGCTGATTGTGCGAACTTCGTCGATGGGCGACCTTATTCACACTTGGCCGGCCATTACCGATCTTCTGGCGCACTACCCCAACTTGCGACTTTCCTGGATGGCAGAGGAGAATTTCTGTGATATCGCGGGTTTGCATCCCGGTATTTCCGATGTGATTCCTATTGCCTGGCGGCGTTGGCGCAAATCCCTGCTGTCTAAGGCCACCTGGTTCGAAATTGGTGCTTTGCGTACACGCTTGCGCGGCACTGCTTGGGATTGTGTGCTCGATAGTCAGGGATTGGTGAAAAGTGCCATTCCAGCCAGTTGGGCAGGAGGAACGCTGGCGGGATATGACAAAACCAGTATTCGCGAGCCTTTGGCCAGCCTGTTTTACGACAAAAAAATTACGGTAAGCCGCAATTTGTCAGCCATTGAGCGCAACCGGCAATTGTTTGCCCGTGCTTTTGGTTACCAGTCCACGGGTGCGCCCTGTTTTGGTATCGGCAAGGGACAACGGCCTGACTGGCTGCTTACCGACGACTATGCGGTGTTATTGCATGCCACCAGTCGGGACTCAAAGGAATGGCCGGAAAACCACTGGATTGCGTTGGGGCAGTGGTTGAATACGCTGGGGATATGCAGCGTATTGCCATGGGGTAATGAGCGCGAACATGAGCGGGCTAAGCGTCTGGCGGGAGCGATATCGGGGGCCATACCCGCACCGCGTTTACGGCTGCGTGAAGCCGCCGGACTGCTTGGGCATGCCCGGGCTGTTATCGGCGTCGATACCGGTCTGAGCCATCTGGCTAATGCTGTCGATGTGCCCTTAGTGGCTATTTATACCGATACCGACCCGGCGCTGACCGGCGTGGTGGAAACACCGTATGCCCATAATCTGGGTAATATTGGTATCTGTCCTTCCCCGAATGAGGTTCAGTCTGCCCTGCAGGCGATATGGAGCCGAATATGAGTTGGCGCAGAGCCTATTCCTGGTTGTGGATAGGACTCGCGCCGCTGATCAAGCGTTATCTGCGTCGTCGCGGCAAGCAGTCTCCCGCCTATCTCGAACACTGGGACGAACGCTTTGCCGAAAACCTGAGCGTAGTACAACAGGCCCCTATCTGGATTCATGCGGTTTCTGTCGGCGAGACGCGCGCTGCGCTGCCGCTAGTGCAGGCTCTACGTCAGACATGGCCGCGTGTACCCTTGTTGCTGACACAGATGACACCTACCGGGCGGGCAACGGCGCTGGAACTGTATCCAGATGCTGAAGTGCGCTATCTGCCTTATGACAGCAAAGAAGGTATCCAGCGTTTTCTGGATACCTATCAGCCTCGACTCGGCATATTGATGGAAACCGAGATCTGGCCCAATCTGATCCATGGCTGTTACGAACGCAGCATTCCGCTATTTCTGGCCAATGCCCGCTTGTCGGAAAAATCGCTTAAAGGCTATTTGCGTATTGCAGGCCTGATTCGCCCGGCCTTGGCTCAGCTCAGGGGTATTGCGGCGCAAACCCGCGAAGATGCGCAGCGTTTGGAACAGCTAGGCGCGCAGGCTGTCTGTGTATGCGGCAATACCAAGTTTGATTTCACGCCCCCGGATGAAAAGCTGGCTTTGGGGGCGGAATTCCGCTTGCGGATAGGCGCGCGCCAGGTTGTCGTGTGTGGCAGTACCCGTGACGGGGAAGAGTCCCTGATACTCGAGGCTTGGGCCAAGCGTAAGCCGGACGACACCTTGTTGGTCATTGTGCCGCGCCATCCCGAGCGTTTTGACATGGTTTACGCCAGTGCGCAGGCTTTGGGCTTCAGGGTACAAAGGCGTAGTGAAGGCGATGTAGTAGATCAGGCGACCCAGATCTGGCTGGGGGACTCGATGGGCGAGTTATTTGCCTATTACGCTCTGGCAGAGCTTGCTTTTGTCGGAGGCAGCCTGCTGCCGCTGGGGGGGCAGAATTTGATCGAGCCTGCCAGCATCGGCGTGCCGGTATTATTCGGCCCGTCCATGTTTAATTTTGCCGAGGCCAGCGATCAGGCACTGGCCTGCGGTGCCGCCTTGCAGCTGGTTGATGCCGACGAATTTGTATCAGTCGCAACGGCGCTGTTGAAGAATACCTCACAACGTGCAGCGATGCGGGATGCCGCATTGGCATTTACCCGTACCCATCAAGGCGCCAGCCAGCGCATTATCAACTACATCCGCCAGCAAACACCGGGCTTAAGCGTTTAGCGCTCTCCGGTGTCGTCTTCTTCTGTTTCGCCGCTGGCCCAGAACAGACGGTCCGGAATCAGCAAGCCCATGCCTGGGCGAAAGGCATAGCGTAAGGACTGCCAAGTGTATTCCTGCGCCTCGCGTACTGCTTCCGGCAACTTGGCACCTCCGGCCAGCATGCCGGCAATCGCCGCAGCTAGCGTGCTGCCTGCGCCGTGATAACTGCCCGGCAGCCGCTGCCAGCGGTCGCGCCGGATTTCCCCTTCTTGCCCGTACAGTACATTGCAAATATCACTGCTACTGTCATGCGAACCACTGAGCAGCACATATTCACAGCCCAGTGCTGCCAAGCGGCGTGCGCATTCGTCACCATCCGGGTCTTCGTCGTCGTCCGGATCGTTGATGGCCAAGCGTCTGGCTTCGTGTAGATTGGGCGTGATCAGGGTAGCTTGCGGAATCAGCAGTTCGCGTAGTGCATCGATCAGATCCTGATTTGCATATTCGTCGGTGGTGCCGCTCAGGACCGGGTCGAGTATCAACGGAATGTCCGGGTAGTCGGATACCAGTTCGGTGATGACGGCTATGTTTTCCACGCTACCGGTCATGCCTACGCAAAAAGCGGCAACCGGCATGTCTTCCAGCAGCATGCGCGCCTGATCGGCCAGCCATTCCGGCTCCATGATCAGGGCACTCTCCATGGAACAGCTGTCACGCACCGTGACTGCGGTGATGACCGACAAGGGATGGCAACCCAGACTGGCAAGCGTTAGCATGCTTGCCTGAATGCCAGCGCCACCGGATGGATCCGACGCAGAAATGGTCATGACGATGGGCGGAATCGGGCGTGGGGTATCCAAGGTTTTACCTCATTTGCATGGCTGGACTTACAATAGTCATTTTAACTGAATATCAAGGAAAAAAATCATGCAAACTTGGATGTGTCTGATCTGTGGTTTCATGTACGAAGAAGAAGCCGGCCGCCCTGAAGATGGTATTGCGGCCGGAACCCGCTGGCAGGATGTACCGATGAACTGGACCTGTCCGGATTGCGGCGCCCGCAAGGATGATTTTGATATGGTAGAAATCTGAAGCAGGTTTTAGATAAGACAGGAGCAGGCGCAAACATGTGGAATTTTTCAGGTAAAGCGCTGGCAGCCATGCTGGCGGCAACGGTGCTGCTCAGTGCATGCCAGAGCACCACCACGGGCGGCGTTATTGGCGCTAACCGTAAACA
Organism: Craterilacuibacter sp.; assembly: GCF_051659485.1. NCBI lineage: Bacteria > Pseudomonadati > Pseudomonadota > Betaproteobacteria > Neisseriales > Neisseriaceae > Craterilacuibacter > Craterilacuibacter sp. Next base: position 18,997 of record NZ_JBOFOO010000048.1, read on the forward strand.
ATTGCTGCTGGTGTCTTCCTCCGAAGTGAACTCAGGCTCGGCTCAGGCCTATCAGCAAACGCTGGCCAAGGCCAGAAGTAGCCGTACATTGAATAC
>NZ_JBOFOO010000049.1:0-5070 GCF_051659485.1 Craterilacuibacter sp.
ATGATCTCGCCGGCGACCCTCGCGATGGCGACGCCGTGCATGAGCCAGTAGCAGGTCCACGGCAGAATGCCTGCCACCAAGGGGCGACCGGAGTGACCCAGCGTGACGCGAGTGACAAAGGCCAGCAGCATGGTCGAGAAAAAGCCCAGCGCCAGCGCATGCAGCGGGGCAAAACCCAGTCCGGCATGCCCGGCCAGTTGTAAGGCCGAGCTGACGGCATACAGGCTCAGGGCGATGCCGGCCCAGACAAAGGACGCATGCAGCATGGCCAGCAGTTTGACCTTGAATGAGGCCAGCAAGCGCCAGCGATAGCTGGTGTAAAGCAAGAGGGCGGCAAAGGCAAGATCGGGTAGCAAGGTGTTCAGGCTGAAAATTTCGAGTGCGCCGTGGCTGAAAGACAGGGCAATCCAGCTGCCAAGCAGCCACTTGGGGCGCCATGGCTGATACAAGGTCAAGGCACTGGCCGAGAAAAACGGCAGCATGCGGTGGCTGACGGTGAGAAACACCGGCAGTAATAAGCCCCAGATACCGATATCAACCACCGCCAGCCAGGCGTACGTGTTCGAACTGATTGCCCAGTAAAACCCAAGCAACAGGCCCAGCCAGCCGGCGCCAAATGCCAGCGCCACCAGACGCGCATGGGTTTTGTCGCTAGCCTTGCTGTGATGAACGGCACGCAGCCAGATCGCCAGTGCGCCGGTCCAGGCCAGTGCCTGCAGGGCGATGCCGGGTGTTAGCCATTGCGTGTTGTAGCTGGCCAGTAGCACGAGCACACCGCCAGCGGCATAGCCTAGCAATACGGGTGCGTAACACTTGCGTGACGGGCTGGCGACACCCAGCCAGCGCGGGCCGGCGGTATAAATAAAGCCCAGCATGAAGAGCGGAAAGAAGCTGTACACCATGCTGTAGCCGTGCAGGAACAAGGCAGGTACGGCGCTAAGCATCGGGCTGCCACCAAAGCGGCCCACCATCTGGGCGCCCCACCAGACCAGGCTTACCAGCAGTAAAATGCCGCCGGCAAGAAAGCCCAAGCGGTGGGGGGCCATGGTGGTGCGATAGAATTTTTCAAGCATGACAGGCTGTCCATAATTAATTCCGAGTATTTTACTCGGGTTTGGTGCCCGCCAGCCATGCTCTTTTGCGTTTTGTGGCCGCAGCCGGCATAGTGCCGGCTCTTGTTCAACTACGGATAGCCTCAGCATGGAACGTATTGCCGTCATCGACTTTGAAACCAATGGCCTGGCACCGGGCAGCCATTGCCGCGCCACCGAGATCGCCGTGGTGCTGCTGGAAAATGGCCGGCTGGTCGACCGCTATCAAAGCCTGATGAATGCCGGGGTGTGGATTCCATCCGATATCGAGCGGCTGACCGGCATCAGCAACCGCATGCTCAAAACGGCACCGCCGGTGGCACAAGTGATGCGCGAGGCGGCCGACTTTGTCGGCTCTACGCCGCTGCTGGCGCATAACGCCTCGTTTGACAAGAAATTCTGGGATTACGAACTGGGCCTGCTGGGGCGGCAACGCACGCAGGACTTTGCCTGCTCCATGCTGCTGGCGCGCCGCCTGCTGCCGCATGCGCCCAATCACAAGCTGGGTACGCTCAATAGCTGGCTTGGGCTACCGGCCACCGGCCGCGCCCACCGTGCACTGGCCGACACCGAGATGGCAGCCAATTTGATGCTGCATCTGGCCGGGCTATTGCAGCGCCAGCACGGTGTCGCCGAGGTGAGCCACGGCCTGTTGTGCCAGCTGCAAAAACAGCCGGCCGCCAAGGTGGCGGCATGGCTGAGTGCGCGGGGTCATTGATGCGCTAAGGCGTGCGCCAATACAAAACGGGCTGCCCGAAGGCAGCCCGTTTTGCGTGTCTAGCTGTCGTGCCGCGTCTGTTTAGGACGCGTACAGGTAGGCGTCTGCCGGATACAGCGCGCTTTCCATGCTGTTGCCGGAACGGAAGGTCACTTCGATGCGACGGCCGGCGGGTTGTACTTTGACGACTTCAAAGTGTTGTACGTCGCCATTGTTCTTGTGTTCGCAGATCCTCAGACCCGCTTTCAACTGACTGATTTTCATCATCATGATGTTGTTTTCTTTCTACTGTCGTCCTGCCGATTATTTGTAACAGCCAATAATGAGTTGCCTAGTGTCAGGCCATTCGTGCCGCTTGCCGGGTATCCCCGGGCCAATAAGACAGGATATTTATTTCAGGAATATTAAGTGCTGCAAACAGGATGGTGCTAGCCACGCCTGTCAGGCGAAACAATCAAGGAAGACCGGGGGATACAATGGAAGTGCCGCTTGGAAGGGGAACCACGATGAACTACGGTGTCTACTGCTTGAAATCTTGCTTGCGGCGTTTATACGGAGTTACGTTTGTCCGGTCAAGTCTTTTTTGTATTTGATGGCATTGGCTTGCGCTTAGGATTAGGAGGGCGTGTGATGAAGCCGCTTGCTTTGCCGGGTGTTGTCGCCGTAAATGGATAGGGTCAATCACGCAAGGAGAATGTCATGCTTAAACGGATATTGCTGGTACTCGATAGCGGCGAGCGGGCCGTCGGGGCACGAACACTCGCCTTGCAATTGGCACAAGATACAGCGGCCGAGGTAACGGCACTGGCGCTGATCGATGCCTCGCCCCGCTTAAGCGGTGAGGCGGTGCCGGCCGGTGCCATGGCCTTTCGTCTGCAACGAAATGCCGAACTGGAGGCGCTGGCGCTGGCGAGCGAGCACGAGTTGCTGCAATCGTTTCGCGAGCTGGCCCAGCTGGCCGGGGTGAACTTTGGTTCCCGGCTGGAAGAGACCGCTCATCCGGCGCAGGTCTTGCGCGAGTATGCAAACGCACATGACCTGATCGTGCTGGCGCCCGAGTGCCATCTGGGCGAGCCGCGCCATGCGCATGATATGGGCTGGCTGGAAGAATTCCTGCATGACACCGCACGCCCGGTGTTGCTGTCGGCCGATGCTCAAGGTAGCGGGCCGGTGGTGCTGGCTTACGACGGGAGTGCCTGCAGTGCGCGTACTTTGCAGCAGTTTGCCTGGCTGGGGCTGGCTTCTGGCGCGCCTTTGCGCGTGATCAGCGTGCATCATAACCAGATCGAAGCCGAACGCCTGGCCGCCGAGGGCGCCGGCTATCTGGCGGCACACGGTCTGCCGGCCGAGGCGGTCGGTTTGTGTGCGGATGGGGCGGCTGGCACATTGCTAGAAACCGAGCTTAAGCGTAGCGGCGCGCGTTTGCTGGTCATGGGCGCATTCGGCCATCGTAGCTGGCTCACGCGCCTGTTCGGCTCGACCACACGCAAATTATTGCATCACCGTGTCTGTCCGGTGTTGATGGGCTCTTAGCCCCCGCCCGGCAAACCATCCCGCCGTATCCTAATCAGGAGTACTGACCATGAGCTTGCAAATCCTCGTCCCGCTGCACACTTATCCGGACGGCAATGCCGGCACGATAGCCTTGCATGTAGCCGCCGTCGCCCGCTATCTGGCGGCGGAAGTTCATGCGCTGGTACTCAATGCCGACTTTCCGCCGGTGTCCAGCGTGCTGGGCAATATGCTGATCGATGTGCCTGCCTTGACGCGTGGCGCGAAAGCCAATTGCCGCGCGCGCGGCTTGGTGCTTATCGAGGCCATGCAAGCCGAGCTAGAGGCACAAGCCATTTTGCTACGCACCACGCAGCGGGAGTGCATGGCGGGGGCCGCAGGCAATGTGGTGAATGGCTTTGCGCCTTACCATGATCTTGTGCTGGTCGGCATCCGGGCGGGAGAGGGTATGCAGCAGGCCACTGCCGAAACCGTTATTTTCAGTGCCGGCCGCCCGGTGTTGCTGGTACCGGAGGTGGCGCCGGTCACCGCCTTCGGGCATGTGATGATCGCCTGGGATGGCAGCCGCGCCGCGACACGGGCCGTTGCCGATGCCCGTGATTTTCTGGCGCGGGCGCAAAGTGTCAGCATCGTGTCGGCAACCGGAGACAAGGCGCTGCCGGACAAAAACCCCGGCATGCGGCTGGCCGAGTATCTTGCGCAGCACGGTATCCCTGCCAGTGTCAGCCAAGTGGCGCTTGATGGCCATCCCATTGCCGAAGTCCTGCAGCGCCATGCGCGTGAAAGCGGAGCCGGCCTGCTGGTGATGGGCGGCTTCGCCCATTCACGCATGCGCGACTTCGTGCTGGGGGGCGCCACCGCTGGCGTGCTGCAGGATTTGCAGCTTCCGGTATTGCTATCGCATTAAGTTCTGATGGTAGGGGTCGCCAGCGCAAGGCATCGTGCTTAAACTGGCGTTTTCATCCGTGAAAGTCTTGCCGTGCAAAGTTTGCTGATTCTGGGGGCGACCGGCGCTGTGGGGCAGCAACTGCTGGCGCAGGCGCTGGCCCATTCCGACGTGGCCTGCGTGGTGGCGCCGACAAGGCGGGCGCTGCCTGCGCATGCCAAACTGAAAAATCCCATTGTCGACTTCGAAGCCCTGCCTGCCGATGCGCCATGGTGGCAGGCCGATGCCGCGCTGTGTGCACTGGGGACGACGCGCAAGCAGGCCGGTTCGGATGCGGCCTTTTACCGGGTCGATCACGACTATGTGCTGGCCGCCGCGAGGCATGCGCATGCCGCAGGCACACCGGCATTTGTGCTGAATTCCTCGCTCGGTGCCGATGCCGGCGCGCGCGGGCTGTATCTCAGGACCAAGGGTGAGGCCGAACGCGACGTGATGGCGCTGGGCTTTGCTTCGCTCGCCATCGTACGTCCCTCGCTCCTGGATGCCGGGCCGCGGGCACAGCTGCGCACCGGCGAAGAGTTCGGCCTGTGGCTGGACCGGCATCTGGGTTGCCTCGTGCCGCAAAAATGGCGTGCCATCCGTGTAGACAAGGTCGCTGACAGCATGCTGGCTACGGCGCTGGCGGCTACCCCCGGCGTGAGGGTGATCGAGTCGGGCGAGATGGCAGGCTAGATGGCTGCAGCCTGCCCAGCACTCGAGCGCGGATGCTGGTCAAGCAAGGCCGTGACGAGATCGCTTGCCGTGGCCGCTGCGAAGAAATGCGAGTGCTGCAAAAGCCTGCCTGCCAAGCCTGACTGCATGAT
>NZ_JBOFOO010000050.1:0-7854 GCF_051659485.1 Craterilacuibacter sp.
AGGCCAGTTCAAGCCCGCCACCCAGCGCATAACCATTGATGGCGGCAACAGTCACTCCCTGAAAATGACGGATCGCGGCAAACGCGCGATCAAATGCATCAACCACTTGCGAGGCTTGAGCCTTGTCTCCCGAGGTAAACATATTCAGGTCGGCGCCGGCACAAAAGAAGCGCTCGCCCGCCCCCGTGACAACCAGTGCACGGATATTTTCATCTTCGGACAGGCTTGTTACCGTCGCCTCCAGCTCAGCCAGCACTATCTGGCTGAGCACATTGGCTGGCGTATTATCGATGGTGACAATGGCGGATTGCCCCAGTTTTTCTACCACGATGTATTTCATTTTTATTCCCTGATCTTTTGACTCGTAAAGTATGGCTGGGATTGCCTCAACCACCACAGCGGGATGCCTTAAAAGACCTAGTAATGACATTAAAAACTACTGCGTATTAAAAATTATTCATTGGCATGCAAAACTCGACATGGGCATGACACAGGTAGATAACCCATGATTTATAGACAAGCATCCGCCGTAAATCTAAGTAGAGCCTGTTAAAATTAGAATTTTTTCAGGACATCATGCTTGAAACCAGTCTGTTCTCACTGTTTGTTGCCGGCCTGTTAGGCGGCGGACATTGCCTTGGCATGTGTGGCGGCATCGTGACAGCCTTAACCGTACCACATGGCACGCACAAGCCTAACCAGCTGTTATTGTTAGGTTATAACGTTGGCCGCATCGCCAGCTATGCATTGATAGGTGCACTGGCGGGGGGCATCAGCGGTTTTGCGCTGTCGGGCGGGCGTCTGGCGTTACTGCAATGGCTACTTTATATTGCTGCCAACCTGATTCTGATCCTGCTGGGACTTTATCTAGCCGGCTTGTCCAGCCTGTTGACCCGCGTCGAGGTCTTGGGGCGTCCCTTATGGCGCCGGCTGCAACCCCTGAGCCGGCGCATGCTGCCGGTCACCACACTGCCACAGGCGATCGCTGTCGGTGCTGTTTGGGGCTGGCTGCCCTGCGGGCTGGTCTACAGCGCCAGCCTGTCGGCACTGGCCAGTGCATCGGCTAGCAACGGAGCCATGCTGATGCTGGCCTTTGCATTCGGGACGCTGCCCAATTTGCTGCTGATGGGTGTCTTTGCAAGCCAGCTTAAAAACTGGCTGCAGAAAAAACCGGTCAGGCTATTTGCGGGTTTTCTGGTGGCGCTGACCGGTTTGATCCCCTTGCTACATTTGGCGCTTACTTGAGCGCGGCGCGGATGGCGGAAACATTATGCCGGAACAGCGCGATATAGCTGCCTGCCGGCCCGCCAGCAGGCGATAGCGCGTCAGAATACAGCTTGCCGCCGATCTTGACACCGGCCTCATTCGATAGCTGCTCCATCAGGCGCTGGCTGGCCATGTTTTCGACGAATACCGCACGCACCTTATCCTGCCTGACTTGCCGCACCAAGCGTGCCACCGATTTGGCCGAGGCCTCGGAATCGGTACTCACCCCTTGTGGCGCCAGGAAATGGATTTGATAGCGCGCACCCAGATAGGCAAAAGCATCGTGCGAGCTTAATACCTTGCGCTGAGCCGGAGGGATGGCGACGAACTGCGCCTGTGCCCAGTCATCCATAGACTTGACTTTGGCCGCATAGACGGCAGCACGTTGCTGATAGATTTTTTGGCCGGCGGGGTCGGCCTTGCTAAGTCCAGCTTCGATGTTGCGGATATAGCTCTGTACCCGCTTGGGGTCATGCCAGGCATGCGGATCGCTACCACCGTGGCCGTGTGCACCGGCATGCAAAGCCAGAGGAGACACGCCGTCTGCCGCGGTAATAAGTTGCCCCTTGAAATTGGCGGCACGGGTCAAACGCCCCATCCAGCCCTCATAGCCCAGACCATTTACGACAAAAACCTTGGCCTCGCCTATACGCTTGACGTCTGCCGGTTTGGGCTGGAATACGTGCGCGTCCTGATTCGGCCCGACCAGCGTGATCACATCAATCCGTTCGCCGCCGATTTCTTTGGTCATATCGGCAATAATGCTGAAACTGGCAACCACCGGCAGTTTTGCCCATGCAGCTAAAGGCAAGGCCATCAGTAATACGCTTAAAGCTATTTTTTTCATGTTTTTACTCTCTTCAGACAGCTAGCGGCCGCTGCTTTTATTCTTCAAAATGGCGGGCGCGGATATAACGGGGCAATGCACCACCTTGCGGTGCGAATAGCAGCGAAACAATATAGAACATACCGGCCAGCAGGATAATGGATGGACCGGATGGCAGCTCGACGTGGTAAGACAGCAATAAGCCTCCCCAGCCCGAGAGCATGGAGACCGTCATGGCACAAATCAGCATGCCGCCGACGCTTTGTGCCCACAAACGGGCCGTAATCGCCGGCAGCATCATCAAGCCTACCGCCATCAGGGTACCCAGCGCCTGAAATCCGGCAACCAGATTCAGGACCACCAGTAATAAAAACAGCTGGTGCCACCACTGTCCGCCACCACGTACTGCGAACAAAAAGACGGGATCCAGACACTCCAGCAACAGCGGACGCCAGATAATGGCCAGCACAATCAGCGTAACCGAAGCCACACCGGCAACCAGCAGCAAGGCCATATTGTCTACCGCCAGCACCGAACCGAACAGGATATGCATCAGGTCCACATTGCTGCCGCTGACCGAAACCAGCAGTACGCCGGCGGCCAGCGATAGCAGATAAAATGCGGCAAAACTTGCATCTTCCTTGACCGAGGTATAGCGCGTCGCCAGACCCGCCAGCACGGCGACCAGCACACCGGCAATAAAACCGCCCAGACTCATGGCAGGCAAGGAGAGCCCGGCCAGCATAAAGCCGATAGCGGCACCCGGTAACACCGCATGGCTCATGGCGTCGCCCATCAAGCTCATGCGCCGCATGACCAGCAATAAGCCTATCGGGGCCGAGCCCATGGCCAGCGCAATGCAGCCGACCAGCGCACGGCGCATAAAGCTGAAGTCGACAAAGGGGGCGAAGGCAAATTCATAGATGCTATGCCAGATCATGCTGCCTCCCCATCGGTGCGGCACACCGGCGCACTGTCGTGCCAGCTGGCGGTGCGTTCGACCGCACGGCGCAAATTGGCATCGTTCAGTACCGCATCCGTCTTGCCCCAGGCGATGATTTCACGCCCCATCAACAAGGTATAAGGAAAATAGGCACGCACCTGTTCATAGTCGTGCAGCACGGCAATCACGGTCCTGCCCTCCTCTTTCCAGCGACGCACCAGCTCCAGCAGGTCAAACGTCGTTTTGGCATCAACGGCATTGAAGGGTTCGTCCAGCAAGATCAGGCGCGCATCCTGCACCAGAATGCGTGCAAACAATACGCGCTGAAACTGCCCGCTGGACAAGGCACTGACAGGACGGGCGGCAAAACCATGCAAACCTACCTGATGCAAAGCCTCCTCGACCCGGATCAAGCCGCTACGCCGCATGCGCCCGAAGGCACCGGATTCATGCCACAGGCCGGTGGCAACCAGATCGGTCACCGACACCGGTAAGGAGCGGTCTATTTCTGACTGTTGCGGCAAATACGCCATATCACATACTGCCAGCCCGGATAGCTGCACCGAACCTGCATCCGGCTTGAGTGCGCCCATCATGGTTTTAAGCAAGGTGCTTTTGCCCGCGCCATTGGGGCCGAAAATAGCCGTCGCCTCGCCAATGGCAAATTCGCCGGATGCGTGATGCACCGCAGGGTGGCGCTGATAGGAGACCGTGAGATTATTCAGCGCGATTTTCATATCTGCCCTCCCAAGGCCCAGGCAACAAGCGACCATAGCAGCGCCAGCAATATGGCAACCCCCAGCAAACGATCCAGCGCCGACATGGACATCAGGCTAATAGGCATACGGGCCGGTTTTTCATGTGAATGCGGCGGCATTATGGTGCTCCCAGGCAGGCATTAAGCGCCTGCTCCAGCGCGAGCGCATCGATTTCGCCGGCAATCACTTCAAAGCGGCTATCGCGACGCCACGCAACCTGAGCGGCCCCCCAGTGGCCCTCGCTCCAGTTCAGCCATACCCAGCTACCCAATACGCGAAACACACCCTTGGCGCGCACCAGACCCGGCACCAGCACCGGCAGCGCATCGAAGAAATGCGTCAGCCTTTCGCCGTCAAATTCGCGCTCGGCGTCAAAGGTCCAGCCTTGCGACTGCCAGCGGCTAGCCGCCTCTTGCGGCAAGGCCGGTCGATAGCGCGGCTTGATGCCCGGTACCAAGTCCAGCCAGGCCGGATCCGCCGCGCCTTGCGCGACTTCAGCGACCAGCGCCTTGGGTGGAAATAGCCCCGCCGCCTTGTCGCGAAATGCATTCAAGGTCTCGATATCGGCCAGATCCAGTTTGGTCGCGATCAGTACATCGGCGATGGCGATCTGGTCGCGATAAAGAGGCTGCATGGCATAGGACGGATCGACAAACTGGCGCGGGTCCACCAGCGTCAGTACCGCGCCGACTTCCAGCGCATCGCCCAAAGGCTTGGCCCGTAATTCATCGATCACACCGGCCGCATGCGCCAGCCCGCTGGCTTCGATAATCAGCCGGTCCGGGCGTTCGCGCCGCAGCAAGGTCGCGACCGTGACGGTCATTTGCGGGCCGGCGACACAGCACAAACAGCCGCCCGCAATTTCAGCAACCGGCACCTCGCCATCCGACAAGACCGCACCATCGATGCCGATCTCGCCAAACTCGTTGACGATAATGGCCCAGCGTTCATGTGCCGGCTTATGGGCGATCAGGTGGCGCAAGGTGGTGGTTTTCCCGACGCCGAGAAAACCGCTGAGCAGGTTAACGGTGGTTTTTTTCATAGGTGGCAATGCTTGCAACTACCGGTCAAGACCAGACTTTGTGCCCGGGGCATAAAGCCGGCACTGGCCGTTATTTGAGATAGGGACTGAAACGTGGTTTCAGCATCGAGTTCTTCGACCGCGCCGCATTGCTCGCAAGCCAGAATCAGCGCCTGATGGCTGCACTCGAAATGGTGGCAGACGATATAGCCGTTCAGTGCATCGACACGATGCAGCATGCCGTACTGCGCAAGATAGTCGAGTGCTCGGTAAACCGTCGGCGGGGCTGCCGCGCCGCGTTCACGCTGCAAATCGGCCAGCACCTGATAGGCTTTAACCACACCCGGATAGCCCAGCACCAAGGCCAGTACCTGACGCCTGAGCGCAGTCAGCTTGCCGCCATTTTTTGCACACATGTGCTCAGCAGCCTGCAAATAGTGTTGTGCGTCCATGCGGGCATCCGGATTCAAAGAAGACGCGGATGTTACTGTATAACAATAATTGTGACAAGGCGGCGGTCACGCCTTCTTAAGGCACCCGACTAGACTGGAAAACTTACCGCTGTAGTACATACGAAAAATGCCGCTCACGCACTGGCGTGAACGGCATGATTACGGGATCAGCCCTGATTAGCGCTGATCCCAGGTCACAATCTCGACGCGCTCGGCAAGTTTGGCCGGCACTTGATCTTCATCCATGAAGAACTGCTCGTACCATGCACGCAACTGGTAAACCGGGCCATCACCTTCGGCCAGCACCGGATTATTGACGCGAATCTTGTTTTTCCAGATATCCACATCCTGATAAAAGGAACTACGGTTCTGCGCGACATAGTTGCGCGCCAGTTCGGCATTCTGCTCTTCCGTCCAGTCCGGCTGCTTTCTCACCAGCACGCCGAAACGCAGTTCGAAACTGGTCTGCGTAATCGGCGTATTGGCATTGAGCAAAATGGACTCGACCACACGGCCATCAAAATCGGCACGCATGCGCGTCAGGTGGACCGCCGGGCCGTAATACGCCGACTCGGCAACCAGATCGCCCCCCAGACGCACCGAGTCGCCGTGGAAGATCTGGTGCGCAATATGGCCTTCGAACACATTGGCAAAATACTTGGTTGGCGAGCCATGCACCGGGCCGAAGTGTTGCGCATCGGCCAGATTGTCGACCAGTTCGCGCGGATTGGTATCGATAATCAACGTGTCCAGCATCCAGTCGCTGGACCACTCGCCGCTGTCAAGTTCGGGCAAGTGCGGGATCACCACACCAGCGGCCGGAGCCTTGCCTTCGGCATTGTGCCAGACAAACAGCAGACCGTTTTCCTCGCAGGTCAGCCACTTTCCGGTCTTGGCCTTGTGCGGTACGCGCTTGCAGTACGGCACTTCCTTGCACTTGCCATCGGCACCGAAACGCCAGTGATGAAAGGGACACACCAGCAAATCACCCTCGACGGTGCCGCGCGACAGGTCGGCCCCCATATGCGGACAATAGGCATCCAGTACATGGATATGGCCCTGACTGTCGGCAAATGCAGCCAGGCGGGAGCCAAACATATTAAGCGTGTGCGCTTGCCCGTCACGATAATCTGCAGCAATGCCGATGCAGTGCCAGCCGCGGGCAAAACGGGTTGGCAGTTCGCTGCGAAACACAGGCAGCTCCAGGGAAATGGCCATATCGGTCATGCTACATCCTCCATCACGGGATTCGGTTCAGTAAAGACCTGCTAAAGGTAGGGATATTGCAGGCGGGCTCTGGTGTCTGCCTCCCGCGAACGGACTAGAAACAGCGCTGACTCAAAATCTTGTCGGCCGCGACATGGCATCAATGCCGCCATCGGCTACCAGCAGGCTGCCATGGACATAAGAGGCCGCATCGGATGCCAGAAACGCAATCACCCCGGCGATTTCTACGGACTGTGCACGCCGGCCCATGGGCGGCAAAAAGTCGCGCGTCGCCTTGCCGATCAGCGGGTCATCCATGCTTTGCTGCAATAACGGCGTCTCGACCGCGCCGGGCGCCACCGCATTCAGGCGCACCCCCGCCTCACCCCACTCTTTGGCCTTGCGCCGGACATGGCAGACGATGGCATGCTTGGAAGCGGCATAGGCGATTACCCCATGGCCGGCATCGCTGGCCATGGCCCGTACCTTGGCCTCGTCGCCATCCAGAAAAGCATCCCGCAGCGGATGGTCTTCCCAGTTGCCTTGTGTGGCCGCAACCGAAGCCACCACCACCGCATTGCCGCCGCTGGCTCGCAGCGCCTCGAACAAGCCGTCCAGCAGTGCGGTCACGCCAAAATAATTGACCGAAGCTACCAGTTCCCCCGGATGATTGCCCCCCAGACCGGCACAGCAGATCAGGCTGTCGACACAGCCATTGCTTCTTTGCAGCACTTCACTGATCGCCTTGTCGCGCCCGGCGGCCGAGGACAGATCCGCCGCGATGTCGGCGTCTTTGAGGTCAATGCCGATCACGCGCTCACCTGCATCCCTGAAGTGCTGCGCGGTAGCCGCACCAATGCCGGAGCCGCTACCGGTAATTACGATGGTCTTCATGCTGTTTCCTACCTTGTCGGTGATGCCGCGATTGTGTGATGCGTGCCCCCCCTTAGCACCCTCCATATGGACGATGCCCCATCTCGGCACGAGGGCGACATTGCCCTGAAATATTGTCGCAGACCCAGTCGGTGCACGCCGGTTTAGCCAGGAATTCACCATGAATGTTTATGCAGCCCTACTCTCGCCTGCCCGCATCGGCGGGATGCAACTGAAAAACCGTATCGTGATGGCCCCCATGGGCTCCAATTTTGCCGATGCGGATGGCCATTGCAGCGAGCGCATCCAGTCTTATTATGCGGCACGCGCCAAGGGCGGCGCCGGCCTGTTGATCATGGGGGTGGTGTCGGTCGCTTACCCTGCCGGCACCGCCGAGCCTTATCAGGTCGGCTTGTCCGACGATTGTTTCATCCCCGGTATGGCCGAGATCGCGCGCCGCGTCCACCAGCATGGCGGCAAGATAGCCGTGCAGTTGCAACATGCAGGCA